>NZ_NEHZ01000009.1:0-270791 GCF_002112565.1 Pseudomonas sp. R25(2017) | reverse complement strand
ATCGCCGATGGTAGTGTGGGGTTTCCCCATGTGAGAGTAGGTCATCGTCAAGATTAAATTCCGAAACCCCAACTGCGAAAGCGGTTGGGGTTTTGTTTTAAGTAGAAGTCACCGATTTTCGCTGACACGTTACGCTGTAACGGGTTGGCCACAGAATTTCTTGACGACCATAGAGCGTTGGAACCACCTGATCCCATCCCGAACTCAGAAGTGAAACGATGCATCGCCGATGGTAGTGTGGGGTTTCCCCATGTGAGAGTAGGTCATCGTCAAGATTAAATTCCGAAACCCCAATTGCGAAAGCAATTGGGGTTTTGTCTTTTCCGGGGCATGAAAATCCCGGACACCCGAAGATTCCGCCCTTCCGCCTGGCGGGAATCTGGCTGATATGCCATTCATTTTGTACAAAGCCCTAAGTTTTCTGCGCTCCGTGCCGAAAGACTGATGAGACATGCGTGCACCAAAGTAGAGCAGCCGCAGAAACGTTGCCTGCCAGCTAATGGAAACTGAAATCACACGGAATGTTGCATCTGGAACGCATCCCCACTTTTGGCATAAGAAGTCCCATGAAATGAATCTCAAGTTCAGCCATAAAATCCTCTTGGCCGCCTCGGGCGTCGTGGTGCTGGCGTTCGCGCTGTTCACCCTCTACAACGACTACCTGCAGCGAAACACCATTCGCCAGAACCTCCAGTCCTCCGTGCAGCAGGCCGGCGACCTGACCGCCAGCAGCGTGCAGAACTGGATGAGCGGGCGGATCCTGGTACTGGAGAACCTCGCGCAGAACGTCGCCCACCAAGGCAAGGGCGCCGACTTCCCGGGCCTGGTCGATCAGCCGGCCTTCACCTCGAACTTCCAGTTCACCTACGTCGGCCAAGCCAACGGCGTATTCACCCAGCGTCCGGACGCGAAGATGCCGGATGGCTACGATCCGCGTCAGCGCCCTTGGTACAAACAGGCCGTGGCCGCCGACAAGACCATGCTCACCCCGCCGTACATGGCTGCCGTCGGCGGCCTGGTAGTGACCATCGCCATGCCGGTGAAGAAGAACGGCGAGCTGCTCGGCGTGGTCGGTGGCGACCTGAGCCTGGAAACCCTGGTGAAGATCATCAACTCGGTGGACTTCGGCGGCATCGGCCACGCCTTCCTGGTCAGCGCCGACGGTCAGGTGATCGTCAGCCCGGACAAAGATCAGGTGATGAAGAACCTGAAGGACATCTACCCGAACTCCAGCGTGCGCATCGAGAAGGGCAACCAGAACGTGGTGCTCAACGGCCAGGAGCGCATCCTGTCGTTCACCCCGGTCAGCGGTTTGCCGAATGCCGAGTGGTACATCGGTCTGTCGATCGACCGGGACAAGGCCTACGCCGCCCTCGGTCAATTCCGCACGTCGGCGCTGATCGCGATGTTCATTGCGGTGGCGGTGATTGCCGTGCTGCTGAGCCTGCTGATCAACGTGCTGATGCGTCCGCTGATCACCATGGGCCGCGCGATGCAGGACATCGCTCAGGGTGAGGGCGACCTGACCCGCCGTCTGGTGGTGGAGAGCAAGGACGAGTTCGGCGAGTTGGGCAGTTCGTTCAACCAGTTCGTGGAGCGGATCCACGCGTCGATCTCCGAAGTCTCCTCGGCGACCCGTCATGTGCATGACCTGTCGCAGCGGGTGATGACCGCGTCCAATGCCTCTATCGTCGGCTCCGACGAGCAGAGCGCCCGCACCAACAGCGTGGCCGCGGCCATCAACCAGTTGGGCGCTGCAACCCAGGAGATCGCCCGCAACGCCGCCGACGCTTCGCAGCACGCCAGCGGCGCCAGCGAGCAGGCCGACGACGGCCGTCAGGTGGTCGAGCAGACCATTCAGGCCATGACCGAGCTGTCGCAGAAGATCAGCCTGTCGTGCGAGCAGATCGAAACCCTGAACGCCAGCACCGACAACATCGGCCACATCCTCGACGTGATCAAGGGCATCTCCCAGCAGACCAACCTGCTGGCCCTCAACGCGGCGATCGAGGCGGCCCGTGCCGGCGAGGCCGGACGCGGTTTCGCGGTGGTGGCGGACGAAGTGCGCAACCTCGCCCACCGCACCCAGGAGTCGGCGGAAGAGATCCACAAGATGATCACCTCGCTGCAGGTCGGTTCGCGTGAAGCGGTCAGCACCATGAACGCCAGTCAGGCGTCCAGCGAGCAGAGCGTGGAGGTGGCGAACCAGGCCGGCCTGCGGTTGATCAGCGTGACCAAGCGCATCGGCGAGATCGACGGCATGAACCAGTCGGTGGCTGCGGCGACCGAAGAGCAGACCGCCGTAGTGGAAACCATCAACATCGACGTCAACCAGATCAACCTGCTGAACCAGCAGAGCGTGGCCAACCTCAACGAAACGTTGAAGGATTGCGATGCACTGTCGCAGCAGGCCAACCGGCTGAAGCAACTGGTGGACAGCTTCAAGATCTGATTGCCCGGGGCTTTCGGTCAATCGCGAGCAAGCCCGCTTCCACACTGGATCTGTGCCGTACGCACAGCCTCTGTGGGAGCGGGCTTGCCCGCGAAAGCGGCGGTTCAGTCACCACCGCCATGAAGCCTTACGCAAGCAGCTTCAACACATTCCCCATCGCGTCATCGGCGAACCCCTGCACGAAGTCCTTGAACCCCGGCAGCGCCTCGGCGCCACCTGAAGCGGGTTCGGCGATGATCGTCCAGGTCGCCCGTGCCTTGCCCTCTCCCAGCGATTCCACGTTCATCGCCGCCCACAGGTTGGCCACGCCCAGGGTGTTGTAGATGGTCGTCCAGGTCATGCTCCGCGCCTGCTCGTCGCGGGAGTTGAGTTGCTCGACCACCACGTTGCCGTCCTTGAAGAACTTCTTGCGCAGTGACGACACGCCTTCGCCGGTCATCTCGATGTGCGACAGCGCCGGGATGAAGCGGTGGAAACCGGCGAAGTCGCCGACCACCGCCCACACCTGCGCGGCGTCCGCCGGCACGTGCACCGAGGACACGACGTGGCAGCCGTGGGGGTTCTTGATCAGGGTGTCGGGTTGCAGTGTGCTCATGGTGTTGCTCCTTGCTGTTGGGATGGTTCAGATGAAATTGATTTCTTTGAGGTAATCGCAGCCGCGCCGCAGCAGCGCCGGTGACTTTTCCGGGTAGCGCGCGCCCATCTGCCGCACGCCGGCGTGGGCGTTGGCGTGGCCGATCAGGGAGATGTCGCCGATGTCTTCCTCGAAACCGTTGAGGTAGAAGCCGAGCACGCCGAACAGCGCGTTGTCGGCATCGACCCGGCCCAGCTGCCGTTGCCAGTCGCTGACGCTGACCAGCGAAAACTCACGGCCGGTCTCACGGAACGACGCCACGTAGGCGTCCCAGCTCAGCGGTTCGGGGTTGTGCAGGTTGAACACCGCCCGTTCGGCCGAGTGGCGGCTGGCGTGGAAGGCGATGAAGCGGGCCAGGAAGTCCACCGGCATCAGGTCGAAGTTGAGCGCGAAGGCCGGCACCTGGCCCAGCTGGATCGAGCCTTTGAGCATCAGCATCAACCGGTTCTTGTGCGGCTGGCAGACGCCGCTTTGGCTGTTGAAGCTGATGTTGCCGGGGCGGTACAGGTTGACCCGCACCCCACGCTCGCGCGCCCGTTCGAGCAGGCGCTCTCCGACCCATTTGGACAGGTTGTAGCCGTTGCGGATGTAGATCGGCGGCGTGGGCGCGGCAGGCAGCTCCAGCACCCGGCCCTCGGCGTCGACGGTGCTGGAGGCCGACAGGGTCGAGACGAAGTTGAACACTTTCTTGCTGCGGCCTTCGCATAGCCTGAGCAGCTCGAAGATCGGTTCGACGTTGTCCGCCGCCAGCGACTCGTAATCGAGCACGTGATTGACGTTGGCGGCGTTGTGCACCAGGGCGCCGAACTCGCGGTCGAGCCGTTCGTAGTCCTCGTCGGACAGCCCCAGCTGCGGCCGAGCGATGTCCGCCGCGTACACCCGCACCCGGCTCAGGTCCAGATGCTCAAGCCGGTTTTCCCGCAGCGACTGGGCGAAGCGTTGCGCCGCCGTCTGCCCGCCGCCGTCGCGCACCAGGCACGCCACTTCGCCGGCACCCCAGCCCAGCAGCGCCTCGACGATGTGCACGCCGACAAAACTGTTGGCGCCGGTGACGATCACCTTGTGCACATCGCCCATTCGGCTGATCGGCAGGGGCTCGATGTCCAGCGTGCGTTCGGCGTCGGCCATGGCCTGGGCGCTGAGCACGGCGCTGTCGTCCGTGCCGCGCACCAGGGTGGCGAGCTTGGCGATGGTCGGCCGTTCGATGAAGCGGTTGATCGAGATGCTGCGGCCGAATTCCTCGCGCAGGCGCAGCAGCATGCGCGACAGCAAGATCGAATGGCCGCCGAGGTTGAAGAAGCTCTCGTCGGTGGAAATGTCGTCGGCCGGCAGTTCCAGCAGTTCGGCCCAGATATCCAGCAGCAGCGCTTCGTCGGCGTTGGCCGGCAGGCTTTTCGGGCCGCTGTCCTGGACGCTCACCGGCCGCTCCAGCAATGCCTTGCGGTCGACCTTGCCGTTGCTGGCGTAGGGCATGTCCGCCAGTTCAGTCCAGGCCGCCGGCTGCATGTAGTCCGGCAGGAACTGCCGGGCGTGGGCCTTGAGTGCTTCGCGGGCCTCGCCCGGTCGCTGCTCCTGCGGCTGGGCGAGGAAGGCCAGGATCCGCCGCTGGCTGTCGATCACCACCGTCACCTGGCGGTACAGCCGGCTTTCGCGCAGGCAGCGCTCGATCTCTTCCGGCTCGACCCGGAAGCCGCGGATCTTCACCTGATTGTCGCGGCGCCCGCACAGCTCGATGCCGTGCGCACCCCATTTGGCCATGTCGCCGCTGCGGTAGGCGCGCAGGGTTCGGCCGTCCGGCAAGGCCAGTGTCAGGTAGCGCTCGGCGGTCTGCTGCGGGTTGTTCAGGTAGCCCAGGCACACGCCGGGGCCGACGATGAACAGTTCGCCGACGGTCTGTTCCTCCACCGGTTGCAGGTCGTCATCGAGGATCAGCACCTGGCTGTTGGCGATCGGCCCGCCGAGGGTGCGGTTGCTGTCGCCCGGCTGCAGGGGCCGGGCCGTGATCAGCACCGTGGCTTCGGTGGGGCCGTAGAGGTTGTGCAGTGTGCCTTGGCGGGTCAGTTGCTCGATCACGAACGGTTCGCAGACGTCGCCGCCGGTCATGATCTGCCCGACGCCTTGCAGTTGCTCCAACGGCAGGATGCTCAACAGCGCCGGCGGCAGAAACGCGTGGCTCAGTTGCCGGCGACGGATCAGCGCCACCAGTTGCAGCGGATCGCGGCGCTGGTCGACGTCGGGCACCACCAGTTCGGCGCCTTCGAGCAGGGTGGGGAATATGTCGATCAGCGACGAGTCGAAGCTCAACGAGGAGAACTGCAGCACCCGGCTCTGCGCGTCGAGCCCCACGTAGTCGGCGTACCACGCGGTGAAGTGGGCGAGGTTGGCCTGGCTCAGCAGCACGCCTTTCGGGTGCCCGGTGGTGCCCGAGGTGTAGAGCGCCATGCACGGTGCCTCCAGCGCGGGGCGCTGCAGCATTAGCGGTTGCCCAAGCTGTGCGTCGGTCGGGTCGATGCCGCTGACGTCCAGCCCCGGCATCGATCCGCTGAGCGGATGCGCGCCGTCGTGCAGCAACAGCACCGCCCCGGCGTTCTCCAGGATGTACTGCTGACGCTGCAACGGGTGGCTGGGTTCGAGCGGCAAGTACACCGCGCCGCTGCCGAGAATCGCCAGGATCGAGGCGAACAGCTCGCGGCCCTTGGGCAGGCAGAGGCCGACCACCCACGGTTGCGGGCGCTGTTCGAGCAGCGGCTGCAGGCGTTGGCGGATCGCCCGGCTGTGCACGTGCAACTGGCCGTAGCTGACCGACTGCTCGGCCAGGTGCAGCGCCGGTCGCTGGGCGTGGCGGATCAGGCTCTGTTCCAGGCGCTCGATCATCGGCGCCTGCGCCTGTTGCAGCAGCGCCGGGTCGGCCGTGGCGTTGAGGCGGTGGACGTAGGCCAGCCCGTCGAGGAACGTCAGGCTTTCCACCTGCTCGAAGTCCGGCGCGTCGGCCGCCGGCGCATGCCGGAAGTACTCTGCGTCGCGGGAGAGCCGGCTGACCAGCAGGGCCACCTCATCCACGATCTGCGCCAGTGTCCGTCGGCGCAGGCTCTGACCGTTGCCGGACGGCTCGTCTGCCATGGGCACACGGCTCAGCAGCCGCGTGCCGTGCAGGCACAGCAGGTCGAGGGTCGGCAGGCCGCCGGTCCCTGCCGTGCCGATGCCCAGGCGCAGGGACAGATGGGGTGTCGGGCCGAAGTCCTGCGGCGCGCAACCGTCGTCGATCACCAGATCCGCCGCCGGTCGCGGCTGCGCATGGCCATGCTTGAGCAGAACCTGTGAATGACCGTGTTGTTCAAGTTCCTGCGCCAGGTCGGTCATGGCCTGGCTGCAGCCGATCAGCAAAATGTCGAGGCGTTTCATGACGCTCTCCTCTTCAGATCAGGTAGTCGCGCAGGGCGTGCTGCACGCAGGGCGTGTCGAGCAGCGAGCTGTTGTGGAAAAACCGCACGATGTTGCCCACCAGCGGGTGGTGGCGGTTTATCGGGAACGCCAGCCCGGCCATCTCGTCCTTGAGTGAACGGCGCACGGCAGCGCTGACCGGCAAGGCGTCGATCAGGCGCAGGTCGAAGGCCTTCTGGATGTCGTTGGTCAGGTAGTGGCCGATGAACACCGGCAGGATCTGCGCGATGCATTCGCGGTCCGCTTCGCTCGCGGTGTGCCAGTAGATGCGCACCATGCGCGCCCAGAAACTGGAGTGACGGCCCTCGTCGAGCAGGTGGTCGGCCATCAGGCCCTTGATCGACGGCTTGACCGTGTCGTCCCGGGCGAACGCCGCCACGTCGCCGGTCACGGTGTTTTCGGCGATGGCCACGCAGATCAGTTCCACCGCATCGCGCAGGTGCTCCGGCGCCAGGGCCACGGCGGCCGGAATCGCCCGGCTCAGTTCGATCTCGTCGGGCAGGCCGATGGGTTCGATGCCGGTCATGGCCACGGTCTGCTGCATGAAGTCCATCGCCACCAGCGCGTGATAGTCCTCGTCCACCACCACGGTCATGGCGTCGTAGCGGCAGGCGAACGGGAAAGCCACGGCGAAGCGGTTCTTGGCGATGTTGCGGGCGGTCTTGTCGACGATCTCAGTCTCGAAGATCACCACGTCGTTGATGAACTTGTACAGGGTCTGCACCAGGGCGAAGTCACGCTGCTCGGGGCACTCGCGCAGGAAGGTCTCGCTCAGCACCAGCGGCTGGCGGCTGAGGGGATAGATCAGGCGCTCGTCGTTCTCCACCACCCGGCGCGGGCGGGTGCGGATGGTGGCGCGGCTTTCCCAGGCGTCGGCGAAGGACTGGTAGTCGGCGGCGTTCATGGCGTCACCTCCGCCAGTGGCTCATGCAGGCTCTGGCGCAGGCCGTCCCACAGGGCGATGCGGCTTTCCACAGCGGCCAGGGCGCTGGCGTAGACTTCGGCCTCGCGCTGCGGATCGCCCTCGACCAGCCGCGCCAGCAGTTGCTCCGCCGCAGGGCCGTGGTCTTCGGAATCGACTTCGATGTGCCGCTGCAGGTAGTAACGGAAGGTCGGGGCCTGGTCGGCGCCGATGCCCCAGGCGTCGAGCATGCGCTGGAACATGGTCGGGATCACGCTCTCGCGACCGTGCAGGAACGCGGCGGCGACGCTGTGCCCCGGGGCATGCAGCGCGGTGTGCAGGGTGTCGCGGACGAACTGCGCGGCGGCCGGATCGACCTCGACGCTCTGCAGCGCCACCTCATAGCTCACGCCTTCCTGCTGCAGCGCGACGAAGCGTTCCACCGCCGTGGTGTCCGCGCCGACTTCGCGCATGGCGTCCAGGTACAGTTCGAAATGGCTGTAATGACCGTGGGCAGGTCGGTCGTCCGACTCTTCGCCGAGCACGATCTCGTTGATCAGCCGCGCGGCGTGCGGATCCCGTGGCGGCAGCCAGGGCAAGCGGGTGCAGGTCAGTTCCTGCTGCAGGCGTTTGGTCAGCGACATGAAGTCCCAGACGGCGAACACATGGGACTCCATGAACCGGCGCAACGCCGTCAGGGAGTCAATTTCGGAAAAGATCGGATGGACGCTGAGTTCGGCTTTCTTCAGGGAAAGTTGTTCTTTTGTTGGCATGATTACGAGCCTCTAGCTTATAGGGATATAGGGACTGGTCAAACAATGGCTAACAGCGGTGAATATCTTTTTCTCGGCGAGCGATAGCCTCATTCGGTTCGATGAAAGTTGAAGTTGAATATCGATCGCCTGGAGCAGGTCGACGGCGCGGGGCCTCTGTCTTTTAGGTCTCCAGGGCCTGGCTTGACGGGACACGATGGCGCCCGATTGCCCGGCACATAAAAAGCTAATACATCACAAAACAACTTAACAAGTTTATTTTTAATTATTTTAAGTTGACTGTTTTTAAAGTATGAGCAGGCCCGGTAAAACTTTTGATTTGAGTTTTACATGGGCGTAGTTGCTCCTTTCGGCAATAAATGGCCAAAATTGATTAATAAGAGTGAATGCCTCACTCGAAGCAACTTTCTAACTGGATGAATGAAGTGGTCTGAGGGGATGAAGTTGGGCTGAAACGGCGCCGTCGCTTCCTTTTCCCGTTACAAGGCTCCTTCCGTAGGTTCCTGGTGCGGGGACTGCGCCGACGGCGCGTCGCCCGTTCTTGATTCGGTTGGCGGTTCAAGGGTGCGCGTAATTCGGCGTCGCCGCTATCGTCGAAAGTGACTTGCTTGCGGTGCGAATTTCGGGCGGGTTGAAGTTGGGTGGGGAGGTTAGAGCGCAGGCGCCGAAGTGCCACGGCAATTCACCGTGGCGGGCGGGGGGATTTGTAAGCGGGTGATTCGCCGGGCCGATTGGCAGGCCCGGCGCAAGGGGTCAGCGGGCGGTCTTGCGGTTTTGCGCGGCGGAACTGGCCAGGTAACGGGTGATGACCTCGACGCCGCGGTTGAGGTGCTGCTCCAGCAGTTTCACCGCATGGTCGGTGTCGCGCTCACGCACGGCGTGCAGCAGCGCCCGGTGATCGTCCTGGGACAGCTTGCCCAGGCCCATGGCTTCGAGGTTGAAGCGCAGGAAGCGCTCCTCCTCGTTCAGGCCGTCTTCCACCAGGCGCAGCAGGCGACCGTTGGCGGCCTTGCAGTACAGCGCCATGTGGAACAGCCGGTTGAGCCGGCCGATCTCGGTGTAGTCGTGTTCAGTTTCCAGCTCATCGATGTAGCCGGCCGCACGGTCGTGATCGGCTGCCGTGAGCAGGGGCACCGACTGGCGCAGCGCCTCGGACTCCAGCAGGATCCGCAACTCGTAGGTTTCCGTGGCGTCGCCCTGGATCAGCGGCGCGACCACGGCCCCCTTGTGGGCCACCACGCTGAGCAGGCCTTGGGCTTCCAGTTGGCGCAACGCCTCGCGCACCGGCATGCGGCTGACGCCGAACAGGTCGGCCAGATCCTGCTGGCGCACGGCGGTGCCGCAAGGCAGGCGGCCGTCGAGGATCGCCGAACGCAGGGTCTCTTCGATGATCGAGCGCGCCAGATGCGCGGGAATCGGCCCGTCGACCTTGATGCTGTGCAGCGGCTTGGGCTTCTGTGTCACAACTACGCACCCTGAATGACTACGGAATTTGGATCCAAAGGACACTAGTGATTGCTCTACAGGTTGTCAAACCATGTCGAGGAATCCCGTCACCCCTTGAGTTTAGCGCGGCGGAGATGATCTCAGGGTGCCATTGTTTTTTGCTGGGCTAACCTTCACCATCAGACGCTTTCCTCCCTGCCCTGGATGCCTTGCATTGGCGGTAACTTTCGCGATTCCACGGATTGCGCGCCGGCTGGCCTGCGCGTTGCTGCTGGCCGGCGCCATGCTGGGCGGCCTGCATGCCGACTGGGACTTTTCCGCGATCAGCCGCAAGGCCACGGCGCTGTACGGGCCGCTGGGCGCCGGGCAGCAGCGCATCGATGCCTGGCAGAACCTGCTGGCCACGCAAAAGCAGGTCAGCGAGGCGGACAAGCTCAAGGTGGTGAACCTGTTCTTCAACAAGCAGATGCGCTACGTCGAGGACATCGACCTGTGGCACGAGGTCGACTACTGGGAGACGCCCATCGAAGCGCTGTGGAAGGGTGCCGGGGATTGCGAGGACTATGCAATCGCAAAGTATTTCAGCCTGCGTCACCTGGGGGTCTCCAGTGACAAATTGCGCATCACCTACGTCAAGGCCCTGCGCCAGAACCGCGCGCACATGGTGTTGACCTACTATGCCTCCCCCGACGCCATGCCCCTGGTGCTCGACAGCCTGATGGACCCGATCAGGCCGGCGGCCGAGCGGACCGATCTGCTGCCGGTCTACTCTTTCAACGCCGAGGGTCTGTACCTGCCGGGGGCCAAGGGCAACAAGAAGGTCGGTGACACCAAACGCCTGTCGCGCTGGCAGGATGTGCTGAAGAAAATGCAGGCCGAAGGATTCCCGGTCGAGACGACTAACTAGGAGCACGCGCTCAGATGTCCTTGTTCAAACAGCTGTTGATCGCTATCTGTCTGTTCCTGGTGGTCGCCTTCACCGGCAGCTTCATGGTCAGCCTGGAAAGCTCGCGCACCCAGTACGTCAACCAGTTGCGTTCCCACGCCCAGGACGCCGCCACGGCGCTGGCGCTGTCGTTGACGCCGAACATCGATGACCCGGCGATGGTCGAGCTGCTGGTCAGTTCGATTTTCGACAGCGGATACTACTCCAGCATCCGGGTGGTGGATCTGAAGACCGACAAGGCCATCGTCGAGCGCAGCGGCATTCCGGCCGTCACCAATGTGCCGGAGTGGTTCGTCAGGCTGATCGGCCTGGAGCCGGCCGGCGGCGACGCGCTGGTCAGCCGTGGCTGGGAGCAGGCGGCGCGGGTCGAGGTGGTCAGCCACCCGATGTTCGCCCTGGCCAAGCTGTGGCAGAGCGCGCTGGGCAGCCTCGGCTGGCTGCTGGTGTGCGGCGCCGTCAGTGCGGTGCTCGGCGCCTTGCTGCTGCGCCGGCAGCTGCGTCCGCTCGATTACATGGTCAAGCAGTCCCACGCCATCGCCCGCCGCGAATTCCTCAGCCTGCCGGAGCTGCCGCGTACGCCGGAGCTGCGCCGGGTGGTGCTGGCGATGAACCAGATGGTCGAGAAGCTCAAGGCGCTGTTCCAGGAGCAGGCCGAACGCAGCGAGAAACTGCGCACCGAGTCCTATCAGGACAACCTCACCGGCTTGGCCAACCGGCGCTATTTCGAGATGCAGCTCAACGCCCGGGTGAGCAACCCGGAGCAGGCCAGCTCGGGCTATCTGCTGCTGTTGCGGGTCAAGGACCTGGCCGGGCTCAACCAGCGCCTGGGCGGGCAGCGCACCGATGAATTGCTGAAGGCGGTCGGCGAGCAGCTGTCCCGCGAGTGCGCCAAGTACCCGGAAACCCAAAATCTCGTGACGCGGATCCGTGGCGGTGAATTCGCCGTGCTGGCGCCGGGCCTGACGCGCGAAGAAGCGCTGCAATTGGCGCAGAGCCTCGACAACGCCTTGAGCAGCCTGCACGCGACGGGCGCCACCGACGTGGCCGCTGTGGCCTCTATCGGCGTGGCGCCGTTCGCCCACGGCGACTCGCCGCAGGCGGTGCTCAGCCTCGGCGACCAGGCGCTGGCCCAGGCCGAAGGGCAGGGCGAGCAGAATTGGGCCTGCCTCGACCAGAGCGTGGCGGCGGAGGTCGGCGACGACCACCACGCCTGGCACCGCTTGCTCGACCAGGCGCTGAACCAGCGGCGTTTCGAGCTGTTCTTCCAGCCCGTGGTGGCGGCGCAGGACACGCAACTGGTGCTGCATTACAAAGTGCTGTCGCGCCTGCTCGACGAACAGGGCCAGACCATTCCCGCCGGCCGCTTCCTGCCGTGGCTGGAGCGCTTCGGCTGGACCGCGCGGCTGGACCGTCTGATGCTTGAGCGGGTGCTGGAGCAGATGGCCGGGCATGAGGAGTCGCTGGCGCTGAACCTGTCTTCGGCGACCCTGGCCGACCCCCAGGCGCTGAACAAGGTGTTCGAGATCCTGCGGGCCCATTCCGACCTCGGCCCGCGCCTGACCCTGGAGATCGGCGAGGAACAATTGCCGGAGCAGGCGGTGCTGGAGCAACTGACCCGACGCCTGCGCGAGCTGGGCTTCTCCCTGAGCCTGCAACGCTTCGGCGGGCGCTTCAGCATGATCGGCAACCTGGCGCGGCTGGGGCTGGCGTACCTGAAGATCGACGGCAGCTACATCCGGGCGATCGATCAGGAAGGCGACAAGCGCCTGTTCATCGAGGCGATCCAGCGGGCCGCCCACAGCATCGACCTGCCGCTGATCGCCGAGCGGGTGGAGACCGAAGGGGAGCTGTCGGTGATTCGCGAGATGGGGCTGTACGGGGTGCAGGGGCAGCTGTTCGGTGAGCCCGCGCCCTGGAAGTGAGGCTGGAGGGATTCGGCGTCCCGAAGGACGCCGTCGCCAGCAGGCTGGCTCCCACCCAACGCAAGACGAACGGCCAAGTCAGATCAGGCCGGGCTCGTCCTCATTGATCAACTGGCTCAGGCCGCCCAGCGCCTCACGGGCCTGGGAGCGGTCCATCAGTTTGGCCTGGGCCGCTTCCGGCAGGTCGGTGACGCGGATCACGCCCTTCTGGGTCAGCACCTGAATCAGGTCGTCGAGCACCCGGATCATTTCCAGGTCGCTCTGCTTGAGCTGCTTGAGGCTCTTTTCCACCGCCGCGTTGGCGAACCATTCCTGGATTTCGACATGGTCGGCCGGCAGCGTTCCCGTGGCCTCGGCGTAGGCTGCCGCCTCCACGCGGATCAACTGGCCCTGCGCATCGCGTTGCACGTAAAACATTGAGCGTCCCTCGGAAATGAACCGGCGTCGTGCTGTCAGCAGCATAGCCAACTGCACGGGAGTATGCGGTCAGACGATGAAATCGTCACGGCCAGGCTGGCGGCAAACGTGACGGCCGCCCCGAAGGGGGCGGCCGTTTCCGTTCATCAGCTGTTGTTGTGGTCGATCTTGATGGTCGGGTCGCTGCCGGCGATCAGGTTGTGGATGTTGGCGCTCGACCAGTTGTTGCCCTCCAGCTTGATCGTCACGTCGGGCGTGGCCGCCGCCGCGTCGCCGGAGTTGAACTTGCCGGCCGAGCTCACCTGCAGCGACGACACGCCGTCGACCGTGGTGATCTTCAGGAAGTTGTCGATGGTGCTGCCGCTCTCGCCCTGCAGCAGATCGCGCAGGTCGATGCGGTCGCCTTCGCTGGCCTTGAAGTCCTTGATCACGTCGTTGCCGGTGTCGCCCGCCTTCCAGACGAAGGTGTCGCCGCCGGATCCGCCGATCAGGATGTCGTTGCCCTGGCCGCCGATCAGCGTGTCGTTGCCGGTGCCGCCCAGCAGGATGTCATTGCCCTTGCCGCCGTCGAGCAGGTCGTTGCCGCCCGAGCCGAACAGGATGTCATTGCCGGCGCCGCCCAGCAGGGTGTCGTTGCCGTCGTGGGCGCCGGACACATCGAACGCCTGGTAGTGCTCGGTGATGTACTGGTGCACGTTGCTGGTGGTGACCTTGCTGACGTCCACCCCGGTCTGCTGCGCCACGAAGGCCTGCATGGCCTGGTAGCCCTCGCCGGCGATGCCGTTGAAGCTCACCAGGTCGCCGAACAGGATGTCGTTGCCGTCGCCGCCGCTGACGGTGTCGTTGCCCGGCATCGTCGCTTCGGTGTGGCCGATGATCGAGTTGGCCAGGTCCTTCGGATCGATATTGGTCTGCGGCGTCTTGTCCGAGTCGTACGGCTTCAGGTCGTTGAGGCTGACCCCGCTGTTGATGCCGATGGCTTCCACGTTCGACAGGCCGCCCAGCAGCGCGAAGGCGCTGTTGGCGTTGTCGGTGGTGGCCGACGAGGTGCTGCTGCCGCTGCCTGCCAGGTTCGACAGCTCATAGGTGCCGTCGCCCTGGGCGTGGATGGTGCCCAGGTTGCTCCAGTTCCAGTTGCCGTTCTTCAGCGTCTGCAGGACCACGCTGCCGGCGCTGTTGATGCTCAGGTAGTGGCTGCTGTCGATGTAGGTGGCGAAGCTGTCGCCCAGCTTGTAGTTGCTGGTCTTCACCACGTCATCGAGCTTCACGTTGCCGTACAGCGTCGGGTTGGTCTGCTCGCCGCTCTGGTAGTAGGTCGGCTGGCCGTCGGTGATGAAGTAGGTGAGGTTCTTCGCACCGGTGTTGGCCACCGCGTCGGCGCTCTGGAAGAAGTTGGCCGTGGCCTTGAACACGTCTTCGTAGTTGGTGCCGCCGCCGGACGACATCGAGTCCAGCACGGCCTTGAGCTGGGTCAGGGCGTTCGGGTCGTTGAGGTTCACCGACACCGACTTGTTGACCTGGGTGTCGAAGTCCACCAGGAAGATGTTCACCGTGCCCGAGTTGCTGCCCAGGCTGTTCTTGAGGGTGTTGAACACCGACGTCAGCGAGTCCTTGGCCGCGTTGATCGAGGAGGTGCTCATGCTGCCCGAGGTGTCGACCATGAACGCGATGTTGTAGTTGGTGCCCGGCACCACGGTCAGGCCGCCGATGTCGGCGACCATGATGTCGTTGCCGTCGGTGCCGGTGAAGGTATCGTCGCCGGAGGTGGCGACCACCGCGTTGTAGACCGCCGGCACCACAGTCACCGGAATGGTCGCGGTGGTGCTGGCCGAGCCGCCCACGGCCTCGGTGGAGGTCGAGGTCACGGTCAGGTTGAACTGGCCGTTGTAGTAGGTCGGCGGGGTCACGGTCAGGCTGCCCAGGTTCCAGCCGGTGACGTTGGCCTCGCCGTTGGCGGCGGTCACGGTGAAGCTGTGGCCTGCGCCGTCGCTGAGCACCGAGCCGACCGGCGCGCCGCTGATCTTCACGCTCAGGGTCTCGGAGCCGTCGGTGTCGGTCAGCGCGGTGGTGATCGCCGACAGTTTCACGGTGGTGCCTTCGGCGCCGGTGTTGAGCTTGTAGCCGTCGTAGTAGCCTTCGCCGTTGCTGCCGTGCAGGTCGGAGACGGTCACGCCGGCGTTCACCAGGTCCTGCACGCCGGTGTAGATCGGCACGCCGGCGCTGCTCAGGTCGATCGGCGCGCTGCCGTTGACCGACAGGTTGACGTCGTAGCTGCCCGGGCCGCTCTGGTTGTGGTGGTAGATGTCCAGGGTGTAGTAGCCGCTGGTGGTCGGGGTGAACGAACCGTTGAGGTTGCCGCCCGCGCCCCACGTGGTCGAGGCCACGCTCTTGCCGCCGATGGTCACCAGCAGGCTGTCGTCGCCGGTGCCGGTGAAGGTGTAGGTCTTGCCGGCTTCGAGGTAGATCAGGCCGGAGGTCTTCGACGCGGTGCCGGCGGTGACGCTGCCGTTGGACTGCACGTTGTCCACGGTGCCGCTGGAGTTAGGCGTGCCGGCGCCGTCGATCACGTTCTTCAGCGTGGTCGGGTCTGCGCCGTTGCCGCTGGTGCCCAGGCCCGACAGGCCGGTCCAGACTTCCTTGACCAGGCCGGTGGACTTCACGCTGTTGTCGGCCACGCCCAGGGTCGGCGCATCCGCCACCGGCGTGATGTCGATCTTGACGGTGCCGGTGTTGCCCAGCAGTTGGCCGTCGGTGGGCTGGAACTTGATTTGCGCGTAGTCGGCCTGATTGTTGCCCATGCCGGTGCCGCCGTAGCCGTTGACGCCCGATTCGTTGGCGTCCGGCATGAAGCGCAGCTTGCCGGCGTCGATGTCGGCCTTGCTGAAGGTCTGGTTGGTGGCGACGTCTTTCCAGGTCGAGCCGTCCAGGTACTGCAGTTTGCCCTCGCCCGGCAGCTGGGTGATCTTCACGCCCAAGCTGCTGGCCGGGCTGTCCACGTCGCTGACGCCGAAGGTCGACCAGCCGAGGATCAGCGGGGTGTCTTCGGTGCCGGTGACATTGACCGGCGCCGCCACCGGCGCATCGTTGACCGCCACCACGTTGACCGTGGTGGTCGCGGTGTTGGAGTAGTTGCCGCCGTCGGTCACTGTCACGGTGATGATGCGCGGCACGGTGCTCGGGTCTTCGCTGCCGTTGGTGAAGGTGATGTTCTTGATCTGCTGCATGTAGTCGGCCAGCGTCGCGTTGCCCGACAGGGTCAGTGTGATCGAGCCGTCCTTGCTGTTGGCGTTGATGGTGATGCCGTTGACGCTGTTGCCCAGGTTCAGCGCATCGCCCGGCTGACGGTTGGTCAGCACGATGGTCGCACCGGTCAGCATGGTGCTGTCCGGGTCGGTGATGCTGATGTCGGTGTCGGCGATCGACACGCCCGCGCCCGGGGTGTTCTCGGTGAACGTCACCTTGTAGTCGGCCCCGGTGGCGCCGCTGGAGTTGTTGGCGTCCAGGTCGATGACCGGCGGTGCGTCGTTGTCGATGATCGACGTGCTGACGCTGCCGTTGGTGGTGCTGACCGCCAGGTTCTCGAAGTTGCCGCCGGTGGCCGAGTCGATCTTGACCACGAAGTTCTCGGTGCCTTCGGTGATCTTGTCGTCGATGGTCGCGACGTTGAAGGTCGCCGTGCTGGCGCCGGCCGGGATCTTCACGGTGTACACGCCGGTGAAGTCCGAACCGTCGGCGGCGGTGCCGCTGTAGACGATCTTCAGGGTGACTTCGGTCTGCGCCGGGTGGGTCAGGCTGACGGTGTAGCTGGCGGTCTGGCCTTCGGTCACCGAGGTGCTGCCGCTGATGCTGACTTCGGTCGTGTCGATGGTGTCGGTGACACTGGTCACCGCTGGCGTGTTGCTGGTCACCAGATTCTCGAAGTTGCCGCCGGTGGCGTTGGTGATCGTCGCCTGGACGGTGCCGGCGTCTTTGTACACGTCGTCAGCTGGAGCAGGAACGGTCACCGTGCCGGTGGTTTTGCCGGCTTCGATGGTGATGGTGGCGCCGTTGCTCAACGTCACGGTCACTGGGGTGCCGGCGGCGTTGGTCAGGGTGGCGGTATAGACGATAGATCCACCCTCGGCCACGGTGCCCGTCGCGCTGAGCGTCAGGTTGGTGGTGTCGACGGTGTCGGTCACGGTGGTGCTGACCGGGGTCTTGTCGGCCACCAGGTTCTCGTAATTGCCGCCGCTGACGTTGGTGATTGCGTTGGTCAGCGGTGCATGGCCGTTGAGCGCGTCGTTAGGCGCGGTGGTGGTCACGGTGCCTGTGGTCTTGCCCACTTCGATGGTGATCGACTGGCCGTTCGCCAGGGTCACGGTGACAGGAGAACCGGTGACCGGTGCGCCGACGGTGGCGGTGTAGGTGACGGTGCCGCCTTCCGCTGCCGTGCCGGTCGCGGTGAGCTTCACGGTGGTGGTGTCGATGGTGTCCGTGACGCTGGTCACGGCTGGGGTGTTGCTGGTCACCAGGTTTTCGAAGTTACCGCCGGTGGCGTTGGTGATCGTGGCCTGTACGGTGCCGGCGTCCTTGTAGACGTCGTCGGCCGGGGCTGGGACGGTCACGGTGCCGGTGGTTTTGCCGGCTTCGATGGTGATGGTGGCGCCGTTGCTCAACGTCACGGTCACTGGGGTGCCGGCGGCGTTGGTCAGGGTGGCGGTGTACACGATCGAGCCGCCCTCGGCGACCGAGTTGGTGGCGCTCAGGGACAGGTTGGTGGTGTCGACGGTGTCGGTCACGGTGGTCGAAACCGGCGTCTTGTCTGCAACCAGGTTCTCGTAGTTGCCGCCGCTGACGTCGGTGATCGCGTTGGTGAGCGGCGCGTGGCCGTTCAATACGTCGTTCGGCGCGGTGGTGGTCACGGTGCCGGTGGTCTTGCCGACTTCGATGGTGATCGACTGTCCGTTGGACAGGGTCACGGTGACTGGCGAGCCAGTCACTGGCGCACCCACGGTGGCGGTGTAGGTGACGGTGCCGCCTTCCGCTGCCGTGCCGGTCGCAGTCAGTTTCACCGTCGTGGTGTCGATGGTGTCGGTCACTTGGGTCACGGCCGGCGTAGTGCTCGGCACCAGGTTCTCGAAGTTGCCGCCGGTGGCGTTGGTGATCGTCGCCTGAACGGTGCCGGCATCCTTGTAGACGTCATCGGCCGGCGCAGGGACGGTCACGGTGCCGGACGTCTTGCCCGCTTCAATCGTGATGGTCGCGCCGTTGCTCAGGGTCACGGTCACCGGGGTGCCCGCCGCGTTGGTCAGGGTCGCGGTGTAGGTGATCGAACCGCCCTCGGCGACCGAATTGGTGGCGCTCAGGGACAGATTCGTGGTGTCCACGGTGTCGGTGACGGTGGTCGAAACCGGCGTCTTGTCGGCGACCAGGTTCTCGTAGTTGCCGCCGGACACGTCGGTGATCGCGTTGGTCAGCGGTGCGTGGCCGTTCAACGCATCGTTCGGCGCGGTGGTGGTCACGGTGCCGGTGGTCTTGCCGACTTCGATCGTGATGGTCTGGCCGTTGGACAGGGTCACGGTGACCGGCGAACCGGTTACAGGAGCGCCTACTGTCGCGGTATAGGTGACGGTGCCGCCCTCGGCCACCGAAGTGTCCGCCGTCAGTTTCACGGTCGAAGTATCGATGGTGTCGGTGACGTCGGTCACGGCTGGTGTGGTGCTCGGCACCAGGTTCTCGAAGTTGCCGCCGGTGGCGTCCTTGATGGTCACTTCGACCTTGCCGGCGTCCTTGTAGACGTCGTCGGCAGGGGCCGGAACGGTCACGGTGCCGGACGTCTTGCCCGCTTCGATGGTGATGGTAGCGCCGTTGCTCAGGGTCACGGTCACCGGGGTGCCGGCCGGATTGGTCAGGGTCGCGGTGTACACGATCGAACCGCCTTCAGCCACGGTGCCCGTTGCGCTCAGCGTCAGGTTGGTGGTGTCCACGGTATCGGTGACGGTAGTCGAAACCGGCGTCTTGTCGGCGACCAGGTTTTCGTAGTTGCCGCCGGATACGTCGGTGATTGCGTTGGTCAACGGAGCGTGGCCGTTCAGCGCATCGTTCGGCGCAGTGGTGGTCACGGTGCCGGTGGTCTTGCCGACCTCGATGGTAATCGACTGGCCGTTGGCCAGGGTCACGGTGACAGGCGAACCGGTCACTGGCGCACCGACGGTGGCGGTGTAGGTGACGGTGCCGCCTTCGGCCGCCGACTCGGTCGCCGTCAGCTTCACGGTGGTGGTGTCGATGGTGTCCGTGACGCTGGTCACGGCCGGCGTGGTGCTCGGCACCAGGTTCTCGAAATTGCCGCCGGTGGCGTCCTTGATGGTCACTTCGACTTTGCCGGCGTCCTTGTAGACGTCATCGGCCGGAGCAGGGACGGTCACGGTGCCGGACGTCTTGCCGGCCTCGATGGTGATGGTGGCGCCGTTGCTCAGGGTCACGGTCACCGGAGTGCCGGCCGGGTTGGTCAGCGTGGCGGTATAGATGATCGAGCCGCCCTCGGCCACGGTTCCGGTGGCGCTCAGGGACAGGTGGGTGGTGTCGACAGTGTCGGTCACGGTGGTGCTGACCGGGGTCTTGTCGGCCACGAGGTTTTCGTAGTTGCCGCCGCTGACATCGGTGATCGCGTTGGTCAACGGTGCGTGACCGTTCAACGCGTCGTTCGGCGCGGTGGTGGTCACGGTGCCGGTGGTCTTGCCGACTTCAATCGTGATGCTCTGGCCGTTGGCCAGGGTCACGGTGACAGGCGAACCGGTCACTGGCGCGCCCACGGTGGCGGTGTAGGTGACGGTGCCGCCCTCAGCCGCCGACTCGGTCGCCGTCAGTTTCACCGTGGTGGTGTCGACGGTGTCGGTGACTTCGGTGACGGCCGGCGTGGTGCTTGGCACCAGGTTCTCGAAGTTGCCGCCCGTTGCATCCTTGATCGTGACCTCAACCTTGCCGGCGTCCTTGTAGACGTCGTCGGCAGGCGCCGGAACGGTCACGGTGCCGGTGGTCTTGCCGGCTTCGATGGTGATGGTGGCGCCGTTGGACAGGGTCACGGTCACCGGGGTGCCGGCCGGGTTGGTCAGGGTCGCGGTGTAGACGATCGAACCGCCCTCGGCCACGGAACCGGTGGCGCTCAGGGACAGGTTGGTGGTGTCGACGGTGTCGGTGACGGTGGTCGATACCGGGGTCTTGTCGGCGACCAGGTTCTCGTAGTTGCCGCCGCTGACGTCGGTGATCGCGTTGGTCAGCGGTGCGTGGCCGTTCAACGCATCGTTCGGCGCGGTGGTGGTCACGGTACCGGTGGTCTTGCCGACCTCGATGGTGATCGATTGGCCGTTGGCCAAAGTGACCGTCACAGGAGAGCCGGTGACCGGCGCGCCCACGGTGGCTGTGTAGGTGACGGTGCCGCCCTCAGCCGTCGACTCGGTCGCCGTCAGTTTCACGGTGGTGGTGTCGACGGTGTCGGTGACTTCGGTCACGGCCGGAACGGTGCTCGGCACCAGGTTTTCGAAGTTGCCGCCGGTGGCGTCCTTGATCGTGACCTCAACCTTGCCGGCGTCCTTGTAGACGTCGTCGGCAGGGGCCGGAACGGTCACGGTGCCGGACGTCTTGCCGGCCTCGATGGTGATGGTCGCGCCGTTGGACAGGGTCACGGTCACCGGGGTGCCCGCTGGGTTGGTCAGCGTGGCGGTGTAAACGATCGAACCGCCCTCGGCCACAGTGCCGGTGGCGCTGAGCGTCAGGTCAGTGGTGTCGACGGTGTCGGTCACAGTGGTGCTGACCGGGGTCTTGTCGGCGACCAGGTTCTCGTAGTTGCCGCCGGACACGCCGGTGATCGAGTTGGTCAGCGGTGCATTGCCGGCCAGGGCGTCGTTCGGCGCGGTGGTGGTGATCGTGCCGGTGGTCTTGCCGACTTCGATGGTGATGGTCTGGCCGTTGGCCAGGGTCACGGTCACCGGAGAACCGGTCACTGGCGCGCCGACGGTGGCGGTGTAGGTGACGGTGCCGCCTTCCGCTGCCGTTTCCGAAGCGGTTAGCTTCACGGTGGAGGTGTCGATGGTGTCGGTGACTTCGGTGACGGCCGGAACGGTGCTCGGCACGAGGTTTTCGAAGTTGCCGCCGGTGGCGTCCTTGATCGTGACCTCAACCTTGCCGGCGTCCTTGTAGACGTCGTCGGCAGGCGCGGGGACGGTCACGGTGCCGGTGGTCTTGCCGGCCTCGATGGTGATGGTCGCGCCGTTGCTCAACGTCACGGTCACCGGCGTACCTGCCGGGTTGGTCAAGGTCGCGGTATAGACGATCGAACCGCCCTCGGCCACGGTGCCGGTGGCGCTGAGCGTCAGGTCGGTGGTGTCGGCGACATCGGTCACGGTGGTGCTGACGGGGGTCTTGTCGGCCACCAGGTTCTCGTAGTTGCCACCGGAAACACCGGTGATCGCGTTGGTCAGCGGCGCGTTGCCGGCCAACGCGTCGTTCGGCGCGGTGGTGGTGACGGTGCCGGTGGTCTTGCCGACTTCGATGGTGATCGACTGGCCGTTGGACAGGGTCACGGTGACAGGCGAGCCGGTCACTGGCGCGCCGACGGTGGCGGTGTAGGTGACGGTGCCGCCCTCGGCCACCGACGTGTCGGCCGTCAGTTTCACGGTCGAGGTGTCGATGGTGTCCGTGACTTCGGTGACGGCCGGCGTGGTGCTCGGCACCAGGTTCTCGAAGTTGCCGCCGGTGGCGTCCTTGATGGTCACTTCGACTTTGCCGGCGTCTTTGTAGACGTCGTCGGCCGGCGCAGGGACGGTCACCGTGCCGGAAGTTTTGCCGGCTTCGATGGTGATGGTGGCGCCGTTGCTCAACGTCACGGTCACTGGGGTGCCCGCTGCGTTGGTCAGGGTCGCGGTGTACACGATCGAACCGCCTTCAGCCACGGTGCCCGTTGCGCTCAGCGTCAGGTTGGTGGTGTCCACGGTGTCGGTGACGGTGGTCGAAACCGGTGTCTTGTCGCCCGCGAGGTTTTCGTAGTTGCCGCCGGACACGTCGGTGATCGCGTTGGTCAGCGGCGCATGGCCGTTCAACGCGTCGTTCGGCGCAGTGGTGGTCACGGTGCCGGTGGTCTTGCCGACTTCGATGGTGATCGATTGGCCGTTCGCCAGGGTCACGGTGACCGGAGAACCCGTCACAGGCGCGCCCACGGTAGCGGTGTAGGTGACGGTGCCGCCTTCAGCCGCCGACTCGGTGGCGGTCAATTTGACGGTGGTGGTATCGACAGTGTCGGTGACGTTGGTCACGGCCGGAACGGTGCTCGGCACCAGGTTCTCGAAGTTGCCGCCCGTGGCGTCTTTGATGGTCACCTCGACCTTGCCGGCGTCCTTGTAGACGTCATCGGCCGGCGCCGGAACGGTCACGGTGCCGGACGTCTTGCCGGCCTCGATGGTGATGGTCGCGCCGTTGCTCAGCGTCACGGTGACCGGAGTGCCGGCCGGATTGGTCAGGGTTGCGGTGTAGACGATCGAACCGCCTTCGGCCACGGTGCCGGTGGCGCTGAGCGTCAGGTCGGTGGTGTCGGCGACATCGGTCACAGTAGTGCTGACCGGCGTCTTGTCGGCGACCAGGTTCTCGTAGTTGCCACCGGAAACACCGGTGATCGAGTTGGTCAGCGGCGCATTGCCGGCCAGGGCGTCGTTCGGCGCGGTGGTGGTGACGGTGCCGGTGGTCTTGCCCACTTCGATGGTGATCGATTGGCCGTTCGCCAGGGTCACGGTGACAGGCGAACCGGTCACTGGCGCACCGACGGTGGCGGTATAAGTGACAGTTCCGCCCTCGGCCACCGAAGTGTCCGCCGTCAGTTTCACGGTCGACGTGTCGATGGTGTCGGTGACTTCGGTCACGGCCGGTGTGGTGCTCGGCACCAGGTTCTCGAAGTTGCCGCCGGACGCATCCTTGATGGTCACCTCGACCTTGCCGGCGTCCTTGTAGACGTCGTCGGCAGGCGCGGGGACGGTCACGGTGCCGGACGTCTTGCCGGCCTCAATGGTGATGGTCGCGCCGTTGGACAGGGTCACGGTCACCGGGGTGCCGGCCGGATTGGTCAGGGTTGCGGTGTAGACGATCGAACCGCCTTCGGCCACGGTGCCGGTGGCGCTGAGCGTCAGGTCGGTGGTGTCGACGGTGTCGGTGACGGTGGTCGAAACCGGCGTCTTGTCGGCCACCAGGTTCTCGTAGTTGCCGCCGGAAACGTTGGTGATCGAGTTGGTCAGCGGCGCATTGCCGGCCAACGCGTCGTTCGGCGCGGTGGTGGTGACGGTGCCGGTGGTCTTGCCGACCTCGATGGTGATCGATTGGCCGTTCGCCAGGGTCACGGTCACCGGCGAACCGGTCACGGGTGCGCCCACGGTGGCGGTGTAGGTGACGGTGCCGCCCTCAGCTGCCGACTCGGTGGCGGTCAGCTTCACGGTGGTGGTATCGACAGTATCGGTGACCTCAGTGACCGCCGGAACGGTGCTCGGCACCAGGTTCTCGAAATTGCCGCCGGACGCGTCCTTGATGGTGACCTCGACCTTGCCGGCGTCCTTGTAGACGTCGTCGGCCGGGGCTGGGACGGTCACGGTTCCGGTGGTCTTGCCGGCTTCGATCGTGATGACGGCGCCGTTCGACAGGGTCACGGTGACAGGCGTCTGGGCCGCGTTGGTCAGGGTCGCGGTGTAGGTGATCTGGCCGCCCTCGGCGACTGAGCCGGTGGCCGACAGGCTCAGGCCGGTGTTGTCGATCGAGTCGGTGACGGTGGTGGTCGCCGGCGTGGTGCTCGGCACCAGGTTCTCGAAATTGCCGCCGGTGGCGCCGGTGATGGTGGTGCTGACGGTGCCGCCGTTGTTGTAGACGTCGTTCGGCGCGGTCGACACGTTGACGGTGCCGCTGGTCTTGCCGGCTTCGATGGTGATGGTCGCGCCGTTGGACAGGGTGACGGTCACCGGCGTCTGCGCCGGGTTGGTCAGGGTGGCGGTGTAGGTGATCTGGCCGCCTTCGGTGACGCTGCCGGTGGCGGTCAGCGTCAGGCCGGTGGTGTCCTTGGAGTCGACGATGGTGGTCACGGCCGGCGCCGGGTTCGGCACCAGGTTCTCGAAGTTGCCGCCGCTGGCGCCGGTGATGGTGGTGGTGACGGTGCTGCCGTTGTTGTAGACGTCGTTCGGCGCGGTCGGCACGTTGACGCTGCCGGTGGTCTGGCCGGCGCCGATGGTGATGGTCGAGCCGTTGGACAGCGTGACGGTCACCGGTGTCTGCGCCGGGTTGGTCAGGGTGGCGGTGTAGGTGATCTGCCCGCCTTCGGTGACGCTCGGCCCGGCCGTCAGGGTGACGGTGGTGGTGTCGATGGTGTCGGTGACCTGGGTGGTGGCCGGGGTGGTCGGCGTGGTCACGGTGATGCCGTTGCCGCCGGTGGTGCCGGTGACGGTCACGTCGATCTGTTTCGGGTCGTTGTAGACGGTGTCGTTCGGGGCCAGCGGCACGTTGACGGAGCCGGTGGTGGAGCCGGCCGGGATCACGATCACCGAACCGTTGGACAGGGTGACGGTCAGGTCGGTCAACGGTGCCTGGGTCACGGTCGCGGTGTACACCAGCACGCCGCCGGCTTCGGTGATGGTCGGCGTGGCGCTGAGGGTCAGGGTCGAGTCGCGCAGCGCGTTGGTGGTGGTGTCGGTGGTTTGCCCGCCGGTGGTGTTCTGGGCGGCCTGGCCGGCGCCGCCGATGCCGGCGGTCGGGAAGCCGATGGTCGGATCGACGCGGCCTGCGGTCGCATCGAGCATCACGAAGCTGTGGCCGCCGCCGGCCGCGCCGCCCGAGCCTGCGGCGCTCGGGCCTGCGGCGGTGGCTTCAAGGGCGGTGGTCGGGTCGGCGCCGGCGGCGATGGCCTGCTGCAGCTCTTCAACGGAAGGCGCCGCTTGCGCGGTGGCCTCGGCCAGGTCGGTGCTGGAGTCCGGAGCGTTGGCGCTCCACTGCGTGTCGCGGCCCAGGTCGAGAGTGCGGCCGTCGGCCAGCTCCAGGGACACCGCGCCGGCGACGCCGGTGTCGACCTGATCGCCGGCGAACAGCCGGTCGCCTTCAACGAGCACGCGGCGCACGCCTTCCGGCGACACCACGAATACCTGACCGACAATGCTTTTGACGATGGCAACAACACTGCTCATTGAAGACTCTCCGGGTGTCACGTTCAGTTGACTTCCATAGACCTGATGGTTCTTAGCCGATTCAGTCTGGACGTACTTTCAAATAAATGGGTGAAACATGTTTGACGCTGATCTGTGTCAATATTTTGGCTAGATTCTTTCGCTATTAACTTTATGCCAAACTATTGACCTTCTGGGAGCCATCCTAAACAATCGCCCCGGTAATGTCACATTGATATTTATGCGGCGACCCGTCCGTCAGCGTGTGACCCAGTTCCGGTTTTCAACTTTCCGACATACGGTCATCACGGTTGCCATCTTCCGACGCAGCACCCCCTTTTGCTGTGATTCAAGACAAGAAGTCCTGGGAAACACTCACCATGCGTTCGCACCTGTTCAAGGCTTTACCCTTCGCCCTCGCCGCCTCTTTCGCACAAGCGCAAACCCTGCCACAAGCCATGCAGCAGGCGCTGGATGTCCATCCGGAGATCCAGGCAGGGGTCAATAGTCGATTGGCTGCGGATTATCAATTAAAGGCGGCAAAAGGTGGATACCTGCCCAAGGTCGATCTGCTCGGCGGTTACGGCCGCGAAGGCACCGACAGTGTCACCACCCGCGCCAACGGGGGCGGCAACCACTGGGAGACCCTGAACCGCAGCGAGTCAAGTTTGCGTCTGTCGCAAATGGTCTTCGACGGTTTTGCGACGTCCAGCGAAGTCGGGCGTCAACAAGCCACCGTCAACTCCCGTGCCTATTCCTTGCTCGGCATTTCCGAGCGTACCGCGCTGACCGTGGCCCAGGTGTACCTGGACGTACTGACCCGCCGCGAGTTCGTGCGCCTGGCCGAGGAAAACCTCAAGAGCCACCAGCGCATCTACGACCAGATCCAGCTGCGCACCCAGCGCGGCGTCGGCAGCGGCGCCGACCTCGACCAGGCCGAGGCGCGGATGGCCCAGGCGCGCAACAACCTGATCACCGAGCAGACCAACCTCGCCGACGCCGAGACCAACTACCTCAGCGCCGTCGGCCAGATGCCCGACCAGTTGGAGCGCCCGGCGCCGTTCATGGCGATGCTGCCGGCCAACCTGAACGAAGCCCGCGCGCAGATGCTGGAGAACAGCCCGATCCTGCGGTCGGCCGAGTCCGACATCGCCGCGGCCGAGAAGCAGTACGAAACCGCCAAGTCGACCTTCTACCCGCGCTTCGACGCCGAGCTGGGCCGCACCGCCGACAACGACCTCGACGGCCAGAACGGCCACAACAACGAATGGCAGGCCATGCTGCGCATGCGCTTCAACCTCTATTCGGGCGGCAGCAACAAGGCCGACCTGGAATCCAAGGCCTACCTGTCGAACCAGGCGCTGGACATCCGCAACAACGCCCTGCGCCAACTGAACGAAGAACTGGGCCTGGCCTGGAACGCCCTGAACAACGCCAACGCCCAAGTGCCGATCGCCCAGCAGTACGTCGATCACAGCACCGCCGTGCGCACCGCCTACCAGCGCCAGTTCAGCCTCGGCGAGCGGACCCTGCTGGATCTGCTCGACAGCGAGAACGAATTGTTCACCGCTTCGCGCCGTCTGGCCGAGATCAAGAACATTCAGTTATTTACTCAATACCGAATCAAGGCGACCATGGGCGAGTTGCTCAAGAGCCAGGGAGTGGTCGCACCGATGGCGTCCGTCGTGCAGAACGACGTGAAGCCCAAGGTCCAACTGCCCGGGATGAATTGAGTTGTCCCCTTTCAATCGTTAAAGAGTGTCGAGCGTGGAATCAGAAGTCAGTCGAGTTCAACTCAGCCATGATCCACGCGCGATGCACGACGACCCGCTGCTGGACGGTCTGCTCGCCCTGTGCATGCTGCACCAGAAGCCCGCCAGCGCGGCGATGCTCACCACCGGCCTGCCGCTGCCCAAGCAGCGCCTGAGCGTCGAGCTGCTGCCCCGTGCGGCGGCCCGCGCCGGCCTGCAGGGGCGGGTGCTGCAACGCAAGCTGGAAGAGATCCCGGCCATCGCCATGCCGGCGCTGCTGCTGCTCAAGGACGGCCGCAGCGCCGTCCTGCTCGGCTGGCAGGACGACGGCCAGGCCCGGGTGCTGCTCAGCGAAAGCGACGGCGGCGAATCCCTGGTGGGCCGCGACCTGCTGGCCGACGACTACACCGGCAAGGTCTTCTTCGCCCAGCCCCAGCACAAGTTCGACGTCAACCACGGCACGCTGATTCCCCGGGCGCGCTCGTGGTTCCGCGACACCCTCAAGCGCTCGCGCTGGCTGTACGCCGACGCCATCGCCGCCAGCCTGCTGATCAACATCATCGCGATGGCCGCGCCGCTGTTCGTGATGAACGTCTACGACCGCGTGGTGCCGAACCAGGCCGAGGCGACCCTGTGGGTGCTCGCGCTGGGCATCACGGGGGCCTACCTCTTCGACCTGATCCTCAAGAGCCTGCGCAGCCTGTGCCTGGATCTGGCCGGCAAGAAAACCGACCTGATCATCTCCGCCACGCTGTTCGAGCGGATCGTCGGCATGGCCATGAAGTACCGGCCGGCGCGGGTCGGCAGCTTCGCCCAGAACATCCATGAGTTCCAGAGCCTGCGCGACTTCCTCGCCTCGCTGACCCTGACCAGCGTGATCGACCTGCCGTTCACGATCCTGATCTTCATCGTGATCGCCATCCTGGGCGGGCACCTGGTGTGGATTCCGGTGCTGGCCTTCCCGATCGCCCTGGCCATCGGCTACGCCCTGCAGAAACCGCTGGTGGCGACCATGGAGCGCACCATGGCGCTGGGCGCCGAGCGCCAGTCGAGCCTGATCGAGACCCTCGCCGGCCTCGACGCGGTGAAGGTCAACAACGCCGAGAGCGAGCGCCAGTACCAGTGGGAGCAGACCATCGGCACCCTCAGCCGCCTCGAGCTGCGGGTGAAGATGCTGTCCGGCCTGGCGATGAACATCACCCTGCTGATCCAGCAGTTGGCGGGCGTGGTCATGATCGTCTTCGGCGTGTACCAGATCATCGCCGGCAACCTGAGCATGGGCGGCCTCATCGCCTGCTACATGCTCAGCGGCCGGGCGCTCAGCCCGCTGGCGTCGCTGTCGGGCCTGCTGACCCGCTACCAGCAGGCGCGGGTGACCATGACCTCGGTCGACCAGATGATGGAGCTGCCCCAGGAGCGCAATTTCGAAGAGCGCCCGCTGAGCCGCAAGGTGCTGCAGGGCGCCATCGAGTGCCGCCAGCTCAACTTCACCTACCCGGAGCAGCAGAACCCGGCGCTCAAGGGCATCAACCTGGTGGTCCGTCCCGGCGAGAAGATCGGCATCATCGGCCGCAGCGGTTCGGGCAAGAGCTCGCTGGCCAAGCTGCTGGTGGGCCTGTACCAGCCGGACGACGGCGCCCTGCTGGTGGACGGCGTGGACATCCGCCAGATCGACGTCAGCGAGCTGCGCTACAACATCGGCTATGTGCCTCAGGACATCCAACTGCTGGCCGGCACTCTGCGCGACAACCTGATTTCCGGCGCCCGCTACGTCGAGGACGAGCTGGTGCTGCAGGCGGCCGAGCTGGCCGGCGTCCATGAGTTCGCCAGATTGCACCCCAAAGGCTACGAACTGCAGGTCGGCGAGCGCGGGCAGAACCTGTCCGGCGGCCAGCGCCAGAACGTGGCCCTGGCCCGTGCGCTGCTGCTCGACCCGCCCATCCTGCTGCTCGACGAGCCCACCAGCGCCATGGACAACACCGGCGAGGAGCGCCTCAAGCAACGTCTGGCGGCGGTGATCGAAAACAAGACCGTGGTGCTGGTGACGCACCGGGCGTCGCTGCTGTCGCTGGTGGATCGCCTGCTGGTGGTCGACCGTGGCCAGATTCTCGCCGACGGCCCGAAGGCCGCGGTGATGGAAGCGTTGAAGAAGGGGCAGATCAGTGTTGCTTAAGTCGGGTGTCAAGGAATCGATCCGCCGCTACTTCAAAGGCTCCGCGTCGTTGCAGGGCCAGCCGCTGCCGGAGGTCAACAAAGCGCTCATCGAGGACGCGCCGAGGGTGGTGCGCCTGACGATCTGGGCGATCATCGGCTTCTTCCTGTTCCTGCTGCTGTGGGCCAACTTCGCGGTCATCGACGAAGTGACCAAGGGCGACGGTAAGGCGATTCCGTCGTCGAAGATCCAGAAGATCCAGAACCTCGAGGGCGGGATCGTCTCCGAGCTGTTCGTCAAGGAAGGCCAGATCGTCGAGGCCGGCGCGCCGCTGATCCGCCTGGACGACACGCGGTTCGCCTCCAACGTCGGCGAGACCGAGGCCGACCGGCTGTCGATGCTGCTGCGGGTCGAGCGCCTGAGCGCGGAGGTCGAGGACCGTCCGCTGAACTTCCCCGAGGACGTGCTCAAGGCCGTGCCGGGCCAGGCGAAAAGCGAAGAGTCGCTGTACCTGAGCCGCCGTCAGCAGTTGCATGACGAGATCGGCGGGTTGCAGGAACAGCTGATCCAGCGCCAGCAAGAGCTGCGCGAGTTCACCTCCAAGCAGGCGCAGTACCGTCAGCAGCTGGGCCTGCAACGCCAGGAAATCAACATGTCCGAGCCGCTGGTGGCCCAGGGCGCGGTGTCGCCGGTCGAAGTGCTGCGGCTCAAGCGCGCCGAAGTGGAGACCCGCGGCCAGCTCGACGCCACCACGCTGGCGATTCCGCGGGCCGAATCGGCGATCAAGGAAGTTCAGCGCAAGATCGACGAGACCCGCGGCAAGTTCCGCAGCGAGGCGCTGACCCAGCTCAACGAGGCGCGCACCGACCTGAACAAGGCCCAGGCTACCGGCAAGGCGCTGGAGGACCGGGTCAGCCGCACGCTGGTCACTTCGCCGGTGCGGGGCATCGTCAACAAGATGCTGGTCAACACCATCGGCGGCGTGATCCAGCCGGGCAGCGACCTGGTGGAGATCGTGCCGCTGGACGACACCCTGCTGGTGGAAGCCAAGATCCGTCCGCAGGACATCGCCTTCCTGCATCCGGGGCAGGATGCGACCGTGAAGTTCACCGCCTACGACTACACCATCTACGGCGGCCTGAAGGCCAAGCTGGAGCAGATCGGCGCGGACACCATCACCGACGAAGACAAGAAAACCACCTACTACGTGATCAAGCTGCGCACCGAGCGCAGCCACCTCGGCACCGACGAGAAGCCGCTGCTGATCATTCCGGGGATGGTGGCGTCGGTGGACATCATCACCGGCAAGAAGACCGTGCTGAGCTACCTGCTCAAGCCGATCATCCGCGCGCGGGCCGAGGCCTTGCACGAGCGGTAGGCCATTGCCACAGGGGCAGCGCCCGACGCCGATCCCCTGTGGAAGCGAGCCTGCTCGAGAACGCGTCTGTCCAGGCACCGCATCCGGTGGGTCTGTGACAAGAACCGCCGCTGTCCCCAATCGCCATATCGTTATTCATTAACGGTATTTAAATTTCAATTTTTATACCGATAAAGTCACACCCCTGCGTACCTGCCGACCAATCGGCGCGCCGCACGACACGAACGAACACGCAATCCAGCGTGAGTTTCTTGATCGACGCGCGCGCCCTTGAGCGTGCCGTATGTGGGAGTGATTTATGTCCGCCGCCACCGCCTCACCCGGCATCGCGCCGCAACCCTTTGAAGTTCGCCCGTTCGCAGGCGCCGTCGGCGCCGAAATCATCGGCCTGGACCTGGCCCGTCCGGTCAGCGATCAAGACTTCGCCCGCATTCACCGCGCCCACCTCGATCACCACGTGGTGGTGTTCCGCGACCAGCGCATCACCCCGCAGCAACAGATCGACTTCAGCCGCCGCTTCGGCGTGCTGCAGATCCATGTGCTCAAGCAGTTCCTGTTGGCCGGTCACCCGGAAATCCTCATCGTCTCCAACATCGTCGAGAACGGCCAGAACGTCGGCCTGGGCGATGCCGGCAAGTTCTGGCACTCCGACCTCTCCTACAAAGAACTGCCGAGCCTGGGTTCGATGCTGCACGCCCAGGAACTGCCGTCCGAAGGCGGCGACACCTTGTTCGCCGACATGCACAAAGCCTGGGACAGCCTGCCGCAAGCGCTGCGCAACGCGGTTGAGGGCCGTTCGGCGGCGCATTCCTACACCGCCCGCTACAGCGAGACCAAATTCGAAGGCAACTGGCGCCCGACCCTGACCCCGGAGCAACTGGCCCAGGTCGCGGAAGTGGTGCACCCGGTGGTGCGCACTCACCCGGAAAACGGCCGCAAGGCGTTGTTCGTCAGCGAAGGCTTCACCACCCGCATCGTCGGCCTGCCGGAGGATGAGAGCCGACAGCTGCTGGCCGAGCTCTACGCCCACAGCGTCCTGGCGCAGAACATCTACCGCCACCGCTGGCAGCCCCACGACCTGGTGTTCTGGGACAACCGCTCGCTGATCCACCTGGCCGCCGGCTGCCCCGCGCACCTGCGCCGCAAGCTCTACCGCACCACCATCCAGGGCGACGCGCCTTTCTGAATTGCCGGAGAACCGATCATGTCCAAACGTCTTCCATTCGCGCCGCTGGCCGCCGCCATCGGCTTGGGTTTCAGCCTGATCGCCGGCAGCCTGGCGGCGCCGTCCGTGGCCCATGCCGAAGGTGAGATCCGCATCGCCGAACAGTTCGGCATCGTCTACCTGTTGCTCAACGTCGTGCGCGATCAGGGCTTGATCGAGAAGTACGGCAAGCAGGAGGGGATCGACATCAAGGTCGACTGGACACAGCTGTCCGGCGGCGCGGCGGTCAACGATGCGTTGCTGTCCGGCTCCATCGACATAGCCGGCGCCGGCGTCGGCCCGCTGCTGACCATCTGGGACCGCACCCACGGCAAGCAGAACGTCAAGGCCGTGGCTTCGTTGGGTAACTTCCCGTATTACCTCGTGAGCAACAATCCCCAGGTCAAGACCATCGCCGACTTCACCGAAAAGGACCGCATCGCGGTGCCGGCGGTCGGGGTCTCGGTGCAGTCGCGGTTCTTGCAGTACGCAGCGGCCAAGCAGTGGGGCGACAAGGAATTCAACCGCCTCGACAAGTACACCATCGCCGTTCCGCACCCGGACGCCACCGCTGCGCTGATCGCCGGCGGCACCGAGCTGACCGGGCATTTCTCCAATCCGCCGTTCCAGGACCAGGCCCTGGAGAACCCCAACGTCCACGTCGTGCTCAATTCCTATGACGTGCTCGGCCCGAACTCGCCGACCGTGCTGTTCGCCACCGAGAAATTCCGCAACGACAACCCGAAGACCTACAAGGCCTTCGTCGAAGCCCTGACCGAAGCGGCGCAGTTCGCCCAGAACGACAAGGGCGCGGCGGCGGACACTTACCTGCGCGTGACCAAGGCCAAGATCGACCGCGCTGCGCTGCTGAAGATCATCGACAACCCGCAGTTCGAGTTCAGCGTCACGCCGAAGAATACCTACCCGTTGGCCGAATTCCTCTACCGTGTCGGCGCGATCAAGAACAAGCCGGACTCGTGGAAGGATTACTTCTTCCAGGACGCCAAGCCGCTGCAGGGGAGCTGACCGCCATGAACGCCCCTTTGCAAGGCCACACGGCCAGCAACCGCGCCGCCGGCACTGAAGCGCTGCTGGCGGTCGATCAGGTCAGCCTCGAATACCGCACGCCGCAACGGGTGGTGCGGGCCACCCACCAGGTCAGTTTCGAGGTCGATCCGGCGGATCGCTTTGTCCTGCTCGGCCCCTCCGGCTGCGGCAAGTCCACGCTGCTCAAGGCGGTGGCCGGGTTCATTGCGCCGCGCGAAGGCGAGATCCGCCTGCAAGGCCGGCGCGTGGAGGCGCCGGGGCCGGACCGGATCGTGGTGTTCCAGGAATTCGATCAGCTGCCGCCGTGGAAAACCGTGAAGCAGAACGTAATGTTCCCGCTGCTGGCCTCACGCACGCTGAAGAAAAGGGAAGCGCAAGAGCGCGCCCTGCATTACCTGGAGAAGGTCGGCCTGGCGGCGTTCGCCGATGCCTATCCGCACACCCTGTCCGGCGGCATGAAGGCGCGGGTGGCGATTGCCCGGGCGCTGGCGATGCAGCCGAAGATCCTGCTGATGGACGAGCCCTTCGCCGCGCTGGATGCGCTGACCCGGCGCAAGATGCAGGAAGAGCTGTTGCGGCTCTGGGAAGAGGTGCGCTTCACGCTGCTGTTCGTCACCCACTCCATCGAGGAGGCGCTGGTGGTCGGCAACCGCATCCTGCTGCTGTCGCCGCATCCGGGCAGGGTGCGGGCCGAGGTGCACAGCCATCAGTACGATCTGCACAGTCTGGGCGGCATCGCGTTCCAGGAGTCGGCGCGGCGCATCCACCGTCTGCTGTTCGACGAAGGCCAGTCGCCGGAGACCGCGCAGGTCTTGGACTTCACCGACATCCGCATCGCCTATTGAGCGGCCAGGAGCATTGCCCGATGAACCCTTCATCTTCTTCGCGTCATGAGTTCGAAACGGTGCTGGAGCCGCTGACCCGTGTGCCGGTCGAGCGCGAACTGGCGCTCGGCCAGCGGTTGTGGCAGCAGGGTTGGCTGCGCAAGAGCATCATCCTGCTGGTGCTGGCGGTGCTTTGGGAGGCAGTCGCCCGGGTGCAGAACAACGATCTGCTGCTGCCGAGTTTCCTGCAGACCGCCCACGCCCTGTACGACGGCCTGCTCAGCGGCGAGCTGCCGGGCAAGGTGTGGATCTCCCTGCTGGTGTTGCTCAAGGGTTACCTGATCGGCATCGTGCTGGCGTTCGCCCTGACCACCCTGGCGGTCTCGACCCAACTGGGGCGCGACCTGTTGAGCACGCTGACCTCGATGTTCAACCCGCTGCCGGCCATCGCTCTGCTGCCGCTGGCGTTGCTGTGGTTCGGCCTGGGCCAGAACAGCCTGATCTTCGTGCTGGTGCATTCGGTGCTGTGGGCGCTGGCGCTGAACACCTATGCCGGTTTCCTTGGCGTGTCGGAAACCCTGCGCATGGCCGGGCGCAACTACGGTCTGAAGGGCATGCGTTTTGTGCTGTCCATCCTGATTCCGGCGGCGCTGCCGTCGATCCTCGCCGGCCTGAAGATCGGCTGGGCGTTCGCCTGGCGCACCTTGATCGCCGCTGAGCTGGTGTTCGGCGCCGCCAGCGGCAAGGGCGGCCTGGGCTGGTACATCTTCCAGAACCGCAACGAGCTGTACACCGACAAGGTGTTCGCCGGGCTTGCGGTGGTGATCCTGATCGGGTTGCTGGTGGAGAACCTGGTGTTCGATACGCTGGAGCGGGTGACCGTGAAGAAGTGGGGAATGCAACGCTAGGTGCCGGGTGCCCGGACTGGCCTCATCGCCAGCAGGCTGGCTTCCACAGGGTTCTGCTCCGATGCAAATCCATTGTGGGAGCCAGCCTGCCGGCGATGGCGTCTGTGCAACCGCCGCCGATCCTGAAGCATGTCTGCTAGCATTGCGTGGAAATCAATCCTGATCGGCCATGAGTGCTTGCGATGCAACTCCCGGACATGAACCTGCTGGTCTCCCTCGACGCCCTGCTCAACGAAGGCAGCGTGGTCGGCGCGGCGCGGCGGATGAACCTCAGCCCGGCGGCCATGAGCCGCACCCTCACGCGGATCCGCGAGGCCATCGGCGACCCGGTGCTGGTGCGTGCCGGCCGGGGCCTGGTGCCCACGCCCAAGGCGCTGGAGCTGCGCGAACAGGTGCGCGATGTGGTCGAGCGGGCCGCGCTGCTGTTCCGCTCGGCGGACACCGTGGAGCTGGGCACCTTGCGCCGGCGCTTCAGCATCCGCGCCAACGATTTTTTTGTCGGCGTCTATGGCGGCAAGCTGTTCGATACCCTCGACCGTCAGGCGCCGCACTGCGAGTTGCGCTTCGTCCCCGAGGGCGACGGCGACGATGAGGCGCTGCGCGAAGGGCGGATCGACCTGAGCGTGAGCAACACCCGCCCGGTGATGCCGGAGGTGAAGGTGCAGAACCTGTTCTCCACCCACTTCGTCGGCCTGGTGCGCGAAGACCATCCGTTGTTCGACGCTGAAATCACCGCCGAGCGCTACGCCGCGTTCTCCCACATCAGCATGTCCCGCCGGGGCATCGCCCGCGGCCCCATCGACACGGCGCTCAACGCCTTGGGGCTGGAGCGGCGGGTGGCGGTGATCGCCCCGAGCTTTCACGCCGCGATGTTCGCCTTGCCGGACTCCGACCTGATCCTGCCGGTGCCCCGGGAAGCCTTGCTGAGCGTGCGGCGGCTGGGGCTGAAGCTGCGTCCCTTTGACTTGCCGATCCCGTTGCCGACCCTGATGCTGACCCAGGCCTGGCACCCGCGCTTCGACAAGGATCCGGCCCACCGCTGGCTGCGCGAGACCCTCAAGGCGTGCTGCGACGAGACCTGGCGTGCCGCGCGGCCCTGAGCGCACCTGATCCGTAGGGGCGCCATCGCCAGCAGGCTGGCGCCCACAACGCAAACGGTTGCGTCAGATGCACTTATAAGCTGTCGATAAGTCAGTTTTCGTCAACATTAAGCCTCACTACCATGCTCCGGTATTCAATCAACCGGAGTGTGCGTTCATGACATCCCTGACGGTGCCGGCCCCTGGGGCCGCGACCGCTGCGGCGCCGGTGTTCGGAGCGCGGATCATCATCGGCCTGGTCGGTGTGCTGCTGGCGGTGCTGGTGTCGGGCCTCAACGAAATGGTGACCAAGGTCGCCCTGGCCGACATCCGCGGCGCCCTGGGCATCGGCTACGACGAAGGCACCTGGCTCGTCGCCAGCTACACCGCGACCTCGGTGGCGGCGATGGCGTTCGCGCCGTGGTGCTCGGTGACGTTTTCGCTGCAGCGTTTCACCCTGTGCGCCATCGCTGTGTTCACCCTGCTCGGTGTGCTTTGCCCGTTCGCCCCCAACTACGAAAGCCTGCTGCTGATGCGCACCCTGCAAGGGCTGGCCGGCGGCGCGTTGCCGCCGATGCTCATGACCGTGGCGCTGCGTTTCTTGCCGCCCGGCGTCAAGCTCTACGGCCTGGCCGGCTACGCGTTGACCGCCACGTTCGGCCCGGGCCTGGGCACGCCGCTGGCCGGGCTGTGGACCGAGCACGTCGGCTGGCAGTGGACGTTCTGGCAGATCATCGTGCCGTGCCTGATCGCCATGGCCGCCGTGGCCTACGGCTTGCCGCAGGATCCGCTGCGCCTGGAGCGCCTGAAGGCGTTCAACTGGAGGGGCCTGCTGCTGGGGTTTCCGGCGATCTGCATGCTGGTGATCGGGCTGCTGCAAGGCAATCGCCTGGACTGGTTCGAGTCGGACCTGATCTGCGGCCTGCTCGGCGCCGGTGCGCTGCTGCTGGTGGCGTTCCTGGTCAACGAGTGGTCGCAGCCGATCCCGTTCTTCAAATTGCAGATGCTGGGCATCCGCAACCTGTCGTTCGCCCTGCTGACCTTGGCCGGGGTGCTGGTGATCCTGCTGGCGGTGATCCTGATCCCTTCCAGCTACCTGGCCCAGGTGCAGGGTTACCGCCCGGTGCAGACCGCGCCGATCATGCTGCTGGCGGCGTTGCCGCAACTGATCGCGCTGCCGCTGGTGGCGGCGCTGTGCAACCTGCGCTGGGTCGATTGCCGCTGGGTGCTGGGGCTTGGCCTGAGCATGCTGGCGCTGTCGTGCCTGGGCGGCTCGCAGCTGACGTCGGCGTGGATCCGTGACGATTTCTACGTCCTGCAATGGCTGCAGATCTTCGGGCAGCCGATGGCGGTGCTGCCGCTGCTGATGCTCTCCACCGGCAGCATCACGCCGCTGGACGGACCGTTCGCCTCGGCCTGGTTCAACACCGTGAAAGGCCTGGCGGCGGTGATCGCCACCGGGGTGATCGAGGCGCTGACCACCGCGCGGCTGCATTTCCACTCGACGATGCTGGTGGACCGCCTCGGCAACTCGCCCCTGGCCGAACCCGACGGCGCCGGCCTCGCCCACCGCCTGCACGAGCAGGCGGTGGTGCTGACCTCCTCGGATCTTTACCTGTGCATGGCCGGCGTCGCGGTGGCGCTGATCCTGCTGATTTTCTGGCTGCCGACGCGGATCTTTCCGCCCCGTGCGCCGACCTGACTGGAACTGAAGGTTTTTATGACGACTCAAGCAAAGCAAAAACTCGCGGTCGCCGTGGCGGCCGCATTGGCCGTCGGCGTGCTGCTGCACCTGGCGGTGCCGGGCCTGTTCGGCAAACGCACCCAGCAGAACACCAACGACGCCTACGTGTCCGCCGACTACACCCTGGTGGTGCCGCGGGTGGCGGGGTTCATCAAGCAAGTGCTGGTGGAGGACAACCAGCAGGTCAAGGCCGGGCAATTGCTGGCGCTGATCGACGACCGCGACCTGCGCGCCGCCGCCGAAGCCGCCGATGCGCAGACCCAGGTCGCCCGTGCGCAACTGCAGAACGCCAAGGCCACCCTGGAGCGCCAGGCGTCGGTGATCGCCCAGGCCCAGGCCTCGGTGGTGGCGGCCAAGGCGGAAATGGCCTTCGCCCAACAAGAATTGAACCGCTACAGCCACCTGGCCGGCGTCGGGGCCGGCACCGTGCAGAACGCGCAGCAGGCGCGCACCCGCATCGATCAGGCCACGGCGCGGCTGGACACCGCCACGGCGGTGCTGGCGGCGGAACGCAAGCAGGTGGAGATTCTCACCGCCCAGCGCGATGCCGCCGACGGTGGCCTGAAACGCGCGCAGGCCGCGCTGGAGATCGCCAGCTTCGACCTCTCGTACACCCGCATCACCGCGCCGCAGGACGGCATGATCGGCGAGCGCGCCGTACGGGTCGGCGCCTACGTGACGCCGGGCAGCAAGCTGCTGGCGGTGGTGCCGCTGCAGCAGGCCTACGTGGTGGCCAACTTCCAGGAAACCCAGTTGACCGACGTGCAACCGGGGCAGGACGTGCAGGTGCGGGTCGACAGCCTGGGCGGCGAAGCCCTGAACGGGCGCGTGGAAAGCATCGCCCCGGCCACCGGCGTGACGTTCGCGGCGGTGAAGCCGGACAACGCCACCGGCAACTTCACCAAGGTGGTGCAGCGGATTCCGGTGAAGATCCTGCTGGAGCCGGGTCAGCCGTTGGCCGAGCGGCTGCGGGTGGGCATGTCGGTCGAGGCGAGCATCGACACCGACAGTTCGGTGACGGCGGTGCGTGAGGTGACCCAGCGATGATCACTGTCGACCCGGCCGGCGCCTGCGCGAACGGCCTCGCACACATCGCCCTGCGGGAGCGGGCCTCCTCGCGGATTGGCCAGTGGCCGCTACGCCTTTCGAGCGTTCTGCTCGTCGTCAGTCTCAGCGCCTGCACCGTCGGCCCGGACTTTCGCAAACCGGAGGGCGTGCAGATCGGCGAATGGGCCCAGCCCGCCCGGACCGCCCCGAGCCAAGCGGTGGCCGAGCCCCTGAGCGAACGCTGGTGGGAGGTCTTCCACGACCCGCAACTCTCGGCCCTCACCCAGCGTGCGATGAACAGCAACCTCGACCTGCAGCGCGCCGCCAGCCGTCTGCAACAGAGCCGCGCGGTCCGTCAGGCGATCACCGCCGACCGCTATCCGACCACCGCCGTCACCGGCAGCTATGGGCGCAAGCGCAACAGCGGCGAGGGCCTCAACGACCCGTCGGGGCGCAATGGCGACTCGGCCTTCAACCTGTGGGACGCCGGGTTCTCCGCCTCGTGGGAGCTCGACTTCTGGGGCCGCGTGCGCCGGGAGACCGAAGCCGCCGACGCCAATCTGGAGGTGGCGGAAAACGACCGCCGCGGCGTACTGCTGGCAGTGCTGGCCGACACCGCGCAGAACTACATCCAGCTGCGCGGCGTGCAGAACACCCGCGCCGTCACCGAACAGAACCTGGAGGTCGCCCGGCACAGCCTGAAACTGTCGCAGCTGCGCCTGAACGATGGGGTGGCCACCGACCTGGACGTCGCCGAAGCCGCTGCGCAGGTGGCCGCCATCGAGTCGCGGCTGCCGGCGCTGGAGCAGCGTCAGGCGCAGCTGATCAACGCCATCAGTCTGCTGATGGGTGAACCTCCCCAGGCCCTGTCCAAAGCGTTGTCCGCCGATGCGCCGGTGCCGCAGTCGCCGCCCCAGGTCGCCATCGGCCTGCCGTCGCAACTGGCCGAACGCCGCCCGGACATTCGTCAGGCCGAAGCCCGGCTGCATGCGGCCACCGCCAACATCGGCGTGGCCGAAGGGGATTTCTATCCGCGCATCACGCTGTCCGGCAACCTGGGCTCCCAGGCCATGCAACTGAGCGACTTCGGCTCCTGGGGCTCACGGGCCTTCGCCATCGGTCCGCAACTGAGCCTGCCGTTGTTCGACGGCGGCCGCCTGCGCGGCGTGCTGCAGCTGCGCGAAGCCCAACAGCAGGAGGCGGCGATCGCCTATCAGCAGACCGTGCTGCGCGCCTGGCATGAGATCGACGACCAACTGACGGCCTACAACGCCAGCCAGCACCGCCGCGACAGCCTGGCCGAAGCCGTGCGCCAGAACCGCATCGCCCTGCGCACCGCGCAACAGCAGTACGTCGAAGGCGTGGTCGATTTCGTCAACGTCCTCACCGTGCAGAGCGCGTTGCTGACGACGCAGGAGCAATGGGTGGAAAGCTCCGCCGGCGTGTCGCTGGCGATGGTCGGGCTGTACCGGGCGTTGGGCGGGGGGTGGGAGTCGGTGTATCCGGAGGGGGAGGCGGTGCAGCGCTGAGGCTCATGTGATCGGGCAGGAATTGCCTCACCCGAACGGGCAGCGGATGCGGAACCCGAAAGCCTCGCAGGTTCAATTGAGCCTGGAGGCCTCAACCTGCGAAGTTTTCGATTTTGATCTGCCCGTCGGGAAATGTGGCGATGATTTCGAGCTCGCCGCCCATTGCGCGGATGTAGTTGCGCAAGGTGCTGATGTACATGTCGGTCCGGCGTTCCATTTTCGAGATCGCCGCCTGATTGACGTGCAGTGTTTCGGCGAGCGTCGCCTGGCTCAAGGCTTTGGCCTGCCGCAACTCGTTGAGAGGCATTTCCTTGATGTGTTGTTCGTAGATCGATTCGGCGCGTGCCCGGGCTTCGGGTGTCATGCGCGCTTCGAGTTCGGCAAATTTCTTAGCCATCGTGATAACCCTCTTTGCGCAATGTATCGAGATGCTCGTCGTACAGTCGATCGGCGAGCGGGACATTGACCTCATACCAGCGATCCTGACCGGTTTTGTCTCCGCCGATCAACAGCAATGCGCAGCGCCTCGGATCAAATGCATACAGGATGCGGTAGGGCCGTCCGCCATGTTGGATCCGCAATTCGCGCAGATGGCCATGTCGTGATCCATTGATGGCGCTGCTGTGCGGGAAGCGCAGGCCCGGCCCGAACTGGCCCAGCAGTTTGACGCTTGCGGCCACAGAGCTCTGCTCGCTTTCCGTGAGGTCGTCCCACCAGTTGCCGAACTCGTCGGTGTATTCGATTTCCCAATTCATGGGAAGCAAATATAAGCGCCATGGAATATTCCATAAAGGTTATATTTTCGATGGCTCGACCATAGTCTGTTTCATGGGATTACGCCAGTCTTCGTCGCAATGGTGGCCTTTCGCTTGACGCTAAACCCCGCTGTCGTAGACTCCGCACATCCGACAGGGAGTAGCGGTCATGCAGCGTTTTCGTGGTTGGGTTCTCGGAATGTCCCTTGCAGCGAGTGCAGTTCAGGCGCAACCCCCCGTGCCAGACGATCCGCTGCTGGAAAACGGTGTGGCCGCCCAAGCTGCCGCCAGTGGCAGCGAGGCCCGCGGCGTGCTGCGCGCCCGCGATCAGGCGGTGCTGGCCAGCGAGCTGTCCGGGCGCATCGTCGAGCTGCCGTTCAGCGAGGGCGAGTCGTTCAAGAAGGGCGACACCCTGGCGCGGTTCGATTGTTCGGCCTATCAGGCCCAGCTCAACGCGGCGCAGGCCGCCAGCCGCGGCGCCGGCGAGGAGCTGGCGCACAACCGGCAACTGGCGGCGCTCAACTCCGTCGGGCGGTTCGAGGTGGCGCGGGCCGAGGCCAAGGTCAGCGAGACCCAGGCGCAATCCCAGGTGTATCAGGTGCAGGTCAAGCGCTGCAGCGTGATCGCGCCGTTCGACGGGCAAGTGGTGGAGCGCAAGGTGCAGCGCTATGAGAGCGTGCCGGCGGGTGCGCCGCTTCTGGACGTGGTCGACAACCGCACCCTGGAGATCCACCTGCTGGTGCCGTCGCGCTGGATGGCGCGGCTCAAGCCCGGCCAGACCTTCAGCTTCGTCCCCGATGAGACCGGCAAGCCGATCGATGCCACGGTCAAGCGCCTTGGCGCGCGAATCGATGAAGGCAGCCAGACCCTGCTGCTGGTGGCCACGCTGCCGAACGCCACCGGCCTGCTCGCCGGCATGAGCGGCACCGCACGCTTTGCGGAGCTCAATTGAACGCCCCGGCGGGGGGCGGCGCCGAGCAGGTGTTCGCCCGCTTCCTTGACCTCGAACGGCAGATCCGCGCGGCCCGCGACGTTCCACAACTGGCCTACAGCCTGGTCAATGACGGGCAGTCGCTGTTCGGCTATCGCCACGCGACACTGTTGATTGCCGGCAAGGTGCAGGCCGTCACCGGGGTCAGTGCGGTGGAGCCGAACGCGCCGTTCGTGGCGTTCGTCGAGCAGGCGGTGGCGCAGCTGTTCAAGCAGGATGTGCTGAAGCAGGCACGGGTGATTGCGCCGTCGATGGTCAGTGAGCCGATCCGGGCCGACTGGCAGAGCCTGTCGGCGCTGCAGGTGTTCTGGCTGCCGCTGATCGACCGTCACGGCGAGGTGTTCGGCGGTTTGTGGCTGGCCCGGGACGTGCCGTGGAACCCCTCCGAACAAGTCCTGCTGTCGCAACTGGGCGACACCTGCAGCCATGCCTGGCTGGCCTTGCAGCCGCGCAAGCCGTGGCGGTTGCGCTGGACGCGCAAGCGCCAGGCGGCATTGGCGGCGCTGGTGCTGCTCGGCCTGTTGGTGCCGGTGCGCCAGTCGGTGCTGGCGCCGGCCGAGGTGGTGCCGTTGGGCGGCCGCGTGGTCGCCGCGCCGCTGGACGGGGTGATCGCCGAATTCCGGGTCAAGCCCAACCAGAGCGTGAAGGCCGGCGACCTGCTGCTGCGCTTCGACAGCACGACCCTCAAGGCCCAGGCCGACGTCGCCGAGCGTGCCCTGGGCGTCGCTGAAGCCGAGCTCAAATCCAATTCCCAGCGCTCGTTCGCCGATGCCGAGTCCAGTTCCCGGGTGGATCTGCTGGCCGCCCGGGTCGAGCAGAAGCGCGCCGAGCGCGATTACGCCCGCGAACTGCTCAACCGCAGCGAAGTGCGTGCCGAGCGTGACGGCATCGCCGTGTTCGCCGACGCCGAACGCTGGACCGGCAAACCGGTGCAGACCGGCGAACGGCTGATGGAGATCGCCGACCCGAGCCAGGCCGAGCTGCGCATCGAGCTGGCGGTGGGCGACGCCATCGCGCTGGAGCCCGGCGCGCAGATTTCGCTGTTTCTCGACAGCGACCCGCTGCAACGTCACCTCGCCACCCTCGAACGCTCGGCCTACGAGGCGCAGCCCACCGCCGGCGGCCAACTGGTCTATCGGCTGGACGCCGGCTTCACCGAGGCGCCGCCGCGGATCGGCTTGCGCGGCACGGCGAAGATTTTCGGCGAGCGTGCGCCGCTGGCGCTGTACCTGCTGCGCCGGCCGTTGGCGGGCCTGCGCCAGAGCGTGGGCCTGTAAATGATCCTGCCGAGCCTGCGCGCCGACCTGCAACTGTCGCCCGCGGCGCCGGCCCTGGACGGTTCGCCGCGCTGGACATTGGCGGATCCGGTGAGCGGTCGCTACTTCAAGCTCGGCGGGGCGGCGATGCGCCTGCTGCGCCACTGGGCGCTGGGCGACGCCGAGCAAGTGCTGCGCGCGGCCAACCGTGAGCCGGGCCTGGCCCTGGACGGCGCCGAGCTTGAGCAATTGCTGACGTTCCTGCGCAGCCACGACCTGATCAGCGCCGTCGACGATCAGCAACGCGCCAGCTATCGGCTCAAGGCCTTGGCGCGACGCCAGAGCCTGTGGCAGATCCTGCTTCACCAATACCTGTTCTTTCGCATTCCGCTGTGGCGCCCGGACGCGTTCCTCAACCGCGCCTGGCCGTGGCTTGAGCGTTTTGGCCCCAGGCTTCTGCGCTATGGCCTGCCGGCGTCGCTGGGGCTCGGGGTGTTTCTGGTGTCGCGGGACTGGCAGCGTTTCGTCGGGACGTTCCCGCACCTTTTCAGCCTGGGCGGGGCGATCGCGTTCGGCGTGTCGCTGTTCTTCGCCAAGCTCTGCCACGAGTTCGGCCATGCGTTCATGGCCAAGCGTGCGGGCTGCCGGGTGCAGAGCATGGGCGTGGCGTTCATGGTGCTGCTGCCGATGTTCTACACCGACGTCAGCGACGCCTGGCGGGTCAACGACCGGCGCGCGCGGCTGCTGATCGGTGCCGGCGGGGTGCTGGCGGAACTGCTGCTGGCCTGCCTGGCGTTGCTGGCCTGGTCGCTGTTGCCCGACGGGCCGGGCCGCACGGCGGCGTTCATGCTGGCCAGCGCGACGTGGATCACCACCCTGGTGGTCAACCTCAACCCGTTCATGCGCTTTGACGGCTACTTTCTGCTCAGCGACCTGTGGGAGGTGGACAACCTGCAGGGCCGGGCGTTTGCCCTGTGCCGCTGGCGCCTGCGCGAGTTTCTTTTCGGCTACGGCGCCCCGGCGCCTGAGCCTTGGTCGCCGGCGATGCAGCGGCGTTTGCTGATCTGGGGGTACGGTTCGTGGCTATGGCGTGCGGCGTTGTTTTTCGGGATCGCGCTGGCGGTCTATCACCTGTTCTTCAAGGTGTTGGGGATCTTCCTGATGCTGGTGGAACTGGTGTGGTTCATCTTCTTGCCGATCATGCGTGAGTGGCGCCAGTGGTGGAGCCGCCGCGAACAGGCCCATGCCCCTCGGGTGCTGCTCAGCGGCCTGGCGGTGCTCGGGCTGTTGCTGCTGCTGACCGTGCCGTGGCGCAGCGCCGTGGAACTGCCGGTGATGCTGGAGGGCGGCCGCGCCAGCGCCTTGCATGCGCCGGTGGCGGCGCGGGTCAAGACGGTGAACGTGCGGGACGGGCAACAGGTGGCCCAGGGCGATGTGCTGATCGAACTGGAGTCGTCGGACCTGGATTCGCGCCAGGCCATCGTGCGCAAGGAAATCCAGATCCAGCAATTGCTCATGCGCCGTCAGGCCGGGCGCAGCGAAACCGCCGCCGACGCCGGCATCGTCGAGCAGCGGCTGGCCGAGGCCGTGGCGGACTACCGCGGCTTGAGCGCCCAGCGCGAGCGCCTGCTGCTGCGCGCGCCCCATGCCGGCACCGTGCGCGACCTGCTGCCGAACCTGGCGCCCGGCCGCTGGTTGTCCACCAAGGACGCGCTGGCCCGGGTGGTCGAGGACGGCACGCGCCTGCGTGGCTATCTGGCGGAGGCCGAGCTGTGGCGGGTCAAGCCCGGCGCCACCGGGCGGTTCATCGCCGACGATCCGATGCACCCGGCCATCGCCGTGCGGCTGGACGAAATCGACACCAACGGCGTGGCCTACGTCGATCAGGAGGCGCTGACGTCTGATCACCATGGGCCGATCGCAGTGCGCCGAGACGTGCAGCAGCGGGCCGAACCGGTGCAGGCGCAGTACGGCGCGCGCCTGGAGGCGTTGGATCGGCTGCCGATGCCGGCGCAGCCCCTGCGCGGCGTGGTGGTGCTGCAGGGCAGCGGCGAGTCGCTGCTGGGGGTGGCCTGGCGCCGGTTGGCGGCGCTGGGCGTCAGGGAAAGCGGTTTCTAGGAGGGCATGACGATGGCGGACAACACGAATGTCGCGGCGGACGGTCTGGTGGTGCGGCCTTCGCGGCCTACCGACGGGCCGTTCCTGCACAGCCTTTACCAGTCGGCGCGGCCGGACCTGCAATGGATCGACGGCGAGCAGGAGTTCGTCCAGCAGATCGTCGGCCAGCAGTTCCAGGCGCAGGAACTGGGCATGGGTGAACACTACCCCAATGCCATGCATTACGTGGTCGAAAAGCTCGGCACGGCCATCGGCTCGTTGAGCACCGATTTCGGCGCCAACGAAGTCCGCGTGCTGTACCTGGCCTTCATCCCTCAGGCCCGCGGCCAAGGCTACGGCCGCGCCGTGCTGCAAGGGGTGCAGAAGGCCGCGCAGCAGATCCGCTGCCCGGTGGCGACGGTGGTGTGGGCGAACAACCCCCATGCGCGCCAGCACTACCTGGCGCTCGGGTTTTCCGTGGAGGAGCGCTCGCCGACGGCGGAGCGGCTGGTGTGGTATCCCCAGGGCTGAGCTTGCCGGCGGCTAAATGATCGAATCGAGGTCGAGGGTGTAGGGTGCGCCGATGGTGCGGCCCGACAGCGTGGCCAGCAGCGGGTCGTCCGCCAGGCTGTCCGGCGCCATGGCCAGCTGTTCCTGCGCAAGATTCTGCGGATGGGCCTGCCAGCGCGGCAGGCTCTCGGCCAGCCGCTGCGGTTGCCCGGCGAGGGAGCCGTAGACGTCTTCGGCCTTGACCCGGCGGTGGCGCAGGGTCGCGAGGCGCTGACGGGTGCTGTCCACCCGGTCGACTTCACGGCTGAGCGCATCGATCTGCTTCTGGTGGGCGCGCACGGCGTTGTCCGGCCGCCCCGTCAGTTCGTTGCGTCGCTTGCGCAACTGCCCGGTGATGCGCTGGAGCGCCGATTCGATGTGTTCGAACTCGCGGTCGGTGACCAGCGAACGCCCCGCTTCCTGCGCCTCCTGCCAACGCCGCAAGGCCGCCCAGCACGCTGGGATGTACGCTCCGGTCATCGAATGGTGCCCGCCGTCGAGCAGTTGCTTGAGCAACGACGGCCGATCCGGCAGGCCGTGGCGCTGGCGCACCGCCACTTCGCAGGCCGCGTGCTGGGTGATGGTGTCGCAACCCGGCGCCCACAGGATCGACGACACCTGCCCCTGCCCGAACTCCACCGGCATGGCGTGGCGCAGGGCACCGTGGTGGCCGTAGGCTTCGCCCGTCCAGTTGGTGATGCCGGCGACGAACAGCGACAGGCCGACGGGCACATTGACGAACGTCAGCGCCGCCCCCGCGCCGTAGACATCGGCCTTGGTGTTCATCCAACTGCCGGGCACGCTGGGCACCGGGTCGTTGTGGTTGACCATGCGGTAATGCACCAGCTCGCCCGCGGCCTCGACGAAACGGCGGTCGCCGGCGCGGGGGGCGCCGTAGGTGTAGAGCTGGATGTCGTAGTTGAATCCGGCCCTTCGACGGAGCATTTCAGACAAGAGCAGGGTGATCGCGCCACCAAGGCTGTGGCCGCAGATGAGGAGTTTTTGGCCGACGTGGAATTTCTCGAGGTACGCCACCACGAAGTCATAGGCTTTCTGGGCGGCTTGGTAGAACCCCCGATGGACTTGCCCTTCGCCTTCCTCAAACGGCACTTGCAGCGCATCTGCGTCACGCAAGCCGTCGGGGATTTTCTCGGCGGTGCCGCGCACGGCGATCAGTATCAGTTCGTCGTTGTGGGTGATGAAGGCTTGGGTGTCGGTGCTGTCTTTATCACCGACATCATCTAGAAAGTGAACGCTGGCCGGGTGTTCCAGTTCGCCTTCCGGTGTTGGCCGGTTTTCGGCGTAAAGGATCGGGTCGAACGGTATGATTTCCAGCCGTCTGGAGTACGGCACATCTTCGTAGAGCGGGTAAAAGGCTGTGGTCTGTGCGCTATCGACTTTCCAGAGTTCTTCGCACTTGGCCAGTGCATCGCCGAACCAGTTGCCGACGCTGGGCTGAAGCGAGAACTTCAGGGTTTGTGTATCGGCGGAAGGGATTGCGGGTTGTTGGCCGAAAGGGCTGTAGCTCAAGGTCGCCATCAATGCGAGCTGGTAAAGGTTGAGCGCACAGAACGACGTGTCTGTGGACAACAGGGGGCGCAATGCCCTCAGCGGACGCACTTCAAGCACCGTGTGCCGGTTCGGCATCAGGGCGGCCCCTAGCTTGCCGTGCTCGCGCATGATGGCCGCGCACCCCGAGTCGAGGGGGAAATGGCGGATCACCTCCGGCGGCAGGTGCGAAACGTGTCTGACCAGATGCCGGACTTCTACCTGAAAGTAATCGACGCCGTCGGCCAATGCGGGCCGTTCGCGTGTGCGGGTGGAGTCCGGGTTCAGGTAGCGGGTCTTCTCGGCGCGAACCTGGAGTTCAGTAATCTTGAGTGGGTAATGCGGCCTTTCCTTGAGTCTCAAGTAGACCGCCTCCTTTCCCTCGTAGGCTTGTTCAAATAACAATGAAACAGGCCCGGCAAAATGGTTCTCTAATTTGCCGATGCCTTTTGCGTCTAAGTTACCTGCATATCTCATTCCTTCTGAGTCAGTAGCGATATAGGCCAGTCCGGCATAAGGCTCGCTCGAGCAGAACTCATCGATCAATTGAAAGCTGATCCATTTACCCCCAGTTGGACAAGCCAGCATACGGTTGCTCAAGGGATGTTCCAAATTCATCTCAAGTGATGTCATGTTGAACCTCCTTATTCCGTGCAGCCCGGATAAATGGTGCAAACGCGACCATCCGGCATTCTAAAAATGCTGAAGTCGGTGTAGTTGCCATGGCAGTAAGCCTCTTGATCTTCGTAACCGTCACCGAGGCAACGCTTCCAGCCGTTGGGCACTTTCACCCAAGTGTCTCCCCAACCCGGTTTTTCCTCCTTCGCCAACTTGACCTTCAACTTCACGGTCTTACCCGGCAATTGGTCGAGGGTATAGGCGGAGAAGGTCTTGCCCTGTTTGCGGGCGCCTTGATCGTCGGATGTCGTGCAATCAAGGATTTTCACGATGCGCCGGCTTGCGCCTGCGGTGCGAAACCACCATTCGCACTGGCTGTAGATGAAGCTTTCACCCTCTGGGTTGAAGGTGTTCTTGTAGCGCTCCTCCAGCACGTCACGAATGATGACCATGCCCTCGTCACGACCGAAATCACCGCGCTCCTTGCCATACTTCGCATAGATTTGCAGGGCGATTTTCCTGACCACCAACGGGCAGCCCTTGACGGTCTTGCGAACAGTGATTTCAGCATCGGGCCGGTAGTCCGTCCGCCACTGGCTGTTGAACACCGGTGCCAGGTTGTCGCGCCTTTCGACGGTGCAGGTCTGGCCTTTTTCAGGGACGTAATGAACCGCCGCCACATAGGCAAACCCCGGCGGCAGGTCGGCGGTGAACGTGAAGGTGTTGGGTTCCCCCGCCGCGCACCCCATGAGCATCGCCAAGCTGCCGTACACCCCGGCACCCTTGATCCAAAGCCTCATGGCGCGTCCTCCCCTGACCAGTGTCTCGACAACTGACAGACCCGCTCGAAATGCTCGTCCGGAGACTCGTCCGGCCCCGGTCGCCAATGCGGCGCGAGTTCATGGGCCGGGGCCTGCAGGCTTTGCAGCAGGAGAAACTCCAGCCGCTGCGGGGCCGTCCAGCCCCAGGCGTCGGCCAGCGCCAGCCGTGCGCGCAGCCAGGTGTGCGGATCCTCCGAGCGGGCCAGGTCGGCGTAGGCCTGAACGTGTCCGGCCAGCAGGAAGCGGTGGGCGTTGGCCAGGCGGACGTCCAGGGTCTGCTCATCAGGCAGCGGCAGTTGCAGCCACGGCGGCGAATCCGGCACGGGGTAGGTGCCCGGCGCCGGGTTGTCGACGGACTGCCAGTGCGAGCCGTGCCAATGGCACACGCTGATGGCCGGCCCCAGGTACGCCGGCAAGGCCTCGGCGGGCAGGTGCGCCAGGGCCCGGGCCAGCACCCGGGCGTCGTGGAAGCGGTACAGCGCCTGATGAGGGCGGGTGCCGACGATCAGCCGCTCCTGCCAATGCCTGACCCACCCGGGCAGCCCACCCTGATCCAGGCTGGCCAACCAGCCCCAATGGGTGTGGGGCCTGTCGAGCAAGGCGTCGAGGCGACGGTCGTCGGGCCGCTCGAAGGTGAAGACGTAGGGGCCGGCGTCGGCCAGTTCGGCCACAACGGTTTCGCCGTAGACGCTGCGGAACTGTTCGTAGCGGCTGCTCTTGAGCCAGCGCTGGCGCATGTCGCGTTCGTTCTGCGAGTCGAGGACCAGGCACAAGAGGCGGTCGGCGCGGTGCTGTTCGGCCAGCCAGGGCAGTGCGGTGGAGTTCGTCATACCGCCGCTCCCGGCACCGGGCAGGCGCCGTCGCGGCAGGCTTCGCAGATCGGGCAGAAGTCTGCCCCCAGGGCTTTGCTGGCAGCCATCAGGCCCGGTTGCGAAGGCGCCACCAACGGCGGCAGCGGCGGTGCCGGCGCTGCGTCCGCGATGCCCTCGGGCTGCAGCGGCGGCGCGTGCAGGAAGGATGCCGGTGCGCCGCCGATCTGCAGGTCGGTGCTGGCCAGGATCCCGCGATGGTCGACCAGCAGGTGCTCGCCGCCGACCCTCAGGCTGATGCTTTTTTGAGCTTCCAGAACCAGATGTTCACCGGCGCGCAGGCACAGGTGCCCGGCGGCGTCGACCGTCATGGACGCACCGATCCGGGTGTGGCTGCCGGCGCTGACGTGCAAGTGGTCGCCGGCCTCCAGACGGGTCTTGCGGTCGCCGGTGACGGTGCGGTGCTCCTCGGCCTTCAGCACGCTGATGCTGTTGCCCCGGACGGTTTCCCGGCGTTCGTGGCCGACGTCGAGACGGCTGTCGTTGGCCACCTCCTGGTGCAGGTCGCGCTGGGCGCGCAGGCGGATCAGTTCATGGCCGGCGCGATCCTCGATCATCAGCTCGCTGGAGCCGCCGCTGTCCGGAGAGCTGCGGGAACGGAACACGCTGCGGGTCTTGTGCGTCGGCAGCTCGTAGGGCGGCGGGTTGAGGTTGTTGGTCAGGCAGCCACTGATCACCGGGCGATCGGGGTCGCCGTCGAGGAACGTCACCAGCACTTCCATGCCGACCCTAGGAATGACTGTGCTGCCGTGTGCCTGGCCGGCCCAGGTCTGGGCGGTGCGCAGCCAGCAGCTGCTGTGGGCGTCCCTTCGGCCTTCGCGATCCCAGAAGAACTGCACCTTGACCCGGCCATGGCGGTCGCAGTGGATTTCCTCGCCTGGGGGACCTGTGACCACGGCGGTCTGGGTGCAGCCGATGAGCGGTTTCGGGTGGCGCAGCGGCGGGCGGTAGACCGTGTCCCACGGCGTGGCCACGAAATGGTTGCGGTAGCCCTGGCGCAGTTCGTCGGGTGCGCCTGGGGCGTCAGGGGCGGCGATGTCGCCGCCGTATTCCTCCAGCGCCTCGGGCTGCTGGCCTTCGTGGCGGATCTCGGTCAGCAGCCAAAGGTCGTTGAGACCCGGATCAGGGTGGTCGGACAGCGACAGGAAATGCCCCGGCACCAGTGCCGGCTCGTCGCTGTCTCCGGTGCAGGGGCGGTCGTCGCTGCGGTGGCGTTCCAGGGCCCTCCGGGCGAGCAGCTTGCCGTGGTCGCGTTCGGTAGGGCGGCCGGGGTATTGGTAATCCTCCAGGCCGGGCTGACGGCCCCCCTTCGGCAGGCGGGCGTCGGCTTCCTGCACGATGTGCGCCTTCTCGAAGTCGTAGGCGCGGCGGCTGGCGCTGTCGGGCCGGGTCGTGCGCCGGTCGTCGAAACGCTGGATCGCCGGCCGGTCGGCGACCAGGGCGGCGGGCCGCTTGAACGGCGTCGGCCCGGCCAGCCTGGGGAACACGGTCTGGTCGTCGCCGAACACCAGCAGGTGCCGGTCGCGGCTGTGGCGAAAGTGATAGTGCAGGCCATCTTCCTCGCACAGGCGCTGAATGAAGTGCAGGTCGGATTCCTTGTACTGCACGCAGTACTCGCGGTCCGGCAGCGCGCGGCCGATATGGAAGTGGTGGAGGTCGGCGTGGATGCCGTGCTCCCCGAGCACCTGCGCGATGATCCGGGGGACGCTCAGATGCTGGAAGATCCGCTGGTTGACGCGATGGCGCAGGTTCGCCAGCCGGGGCGTCAGGGTTACGTCGTACCGGGTCAGCCGGTGGCCGATGTCGCCGCGGGCGACCTCCAGGATCTGGCCGTGGCGGCCGGATCCGGCATTGTCGAAGGCCAGGAAGGCCTGCCGCTGCATGAGATCGGCCAGGTCGATGTCCGGCCTCGGGCTGACCAGCCGGATCTCGAAGGCGAACGGCTGGCTGACGGACTCGGTGGCGGTGAAGGACAGCACCCGGAAATCGTGTTTAAGGTCGTCGGTCGAGAAGCGGAAACGCGCGTTGGCATCGAACATCCGTTGTTCCTTGTCCTGTGGCGGAGTCGGAACAACGTAACAAGCGGAACGGCGCAATGATGTCGGACGTTTCCCAATTCATCCGGTTGAAATGCAGGGACTACAGGGCGTTGACTGGTGTCCTACAGCCCGTTCCTGCAAGGGTTTTCAGTTGAAGGAAATGCAGAAATAACCCAACTGCGGATCCCGTCCCATCGGCGGCACCCGTGATACGAAGATGTCGTCCACCCGGCCGAGCTCCGGCAGTTCCAGGGCACACAGGCCGTCGACGAAGGCGGTCGGCTCCAGGCTGTCGAACTCCAGGCTGAACGGCATGCGTTCGCTGTGGCGCAGCTTGGCCGAAGGGATTTCCTCGTAGTGCCGGATGTGGATCGCCAGGGCCGAGCCGTCCGGCAGGTGCAGGGTGCCGGTCTGCCCCAGCAGGGCCTGGAAATGGTGGTTCTGGACTGATTGCAGCATGGTTGGGCTCCGGTGACGGGAAAAACGGCCGGGGGCTTGCGCCCCCGGCGTCCTTTCAGTTGCGCGACGGGAAGATGCCGTTCAGGGCGACGCTGAAGTTCACCACCAGGAACGGGTTCATCACGCCCATCGGCTGGCTGCCGCCCGCTGGGGAGATGTCCCCGGTGACGGTGGTGGTCAGACCCTTGAGCGGCACCGGCGTGGCGCCTTGCGCGTCGGAGTAGATGTTGGCCGAGCCCGGGCCGCCGCCGGAGGCGCCGAGGTAGGCGTTGGTGGCGGTCGGGGTGGTGGCCGGGTTGCTGGCCGGCACGGCCAGCTGCAGGGCGCTGTTGGCCGTCAGACCGGTCATCGCGTGGGTGTGGTTGGGCATATTGGCGATGGTGGCGGTGACGCTTTCGACGCCGGCCACTTCGCCGATGGTGCGCGGCGTCAGGCCCAGGCCGTTGCCCTGCGACATGGGCATGCGCCCCTGCAGGTTGGGCAGCGCGAAGTTGGTCTGGCCGTTGCCGCCGTAATAGGTGCCGAGCAAGGCGAACAAGGCGTTGTACTGTGCGATCGAGAGAATCTGTCCGTTGCACCAGGCCCAGTCCCGTGGAGCGAACTGGAAGGCGAACGGCTGAATCGTACCCATGAATACTTCCATGATTCCTCATCCTTCTGTTGTGTGGTCGGCGCGCCGCGCATCGGCTCTTTTCGCCGGGCAGGTCAGGACGATCCGCCGGTTCCTTCCCGTTGCGCGGGCAGGTCACGCCAAGCCGTAGCGTAGACCCGGATCGGCAGACCTGCCGGATGTCGTCGCTATTGCGCATGGGGGGTGTCGCTGGCCTACAGTGAGCGTTCCGGGGGAATGGTTTAGGGCGGGAAAAGGGGAGGTTGATGGAAGCGCGTCGTGAAACACCGTTCGGGGACGCCCAGGAGCCGTTCGCGGCGCCCAATGCCGGCGTGCGGCGTCTGCTGCGCTGGGCCCGCGAGCATTGGCTGCTGCCGATCCTGCTGCTGGCCGCGGCGGTGCGGTTCTATGACCTCACCGCCGCCGCGGTCTGGGGCGACGAGGGCTCCAGCCTGCTGCTGGCCGCCTATCCGCTGGACGGCATCTGGCGCCATGCGGCGTTCGACGTGCATCCGCCGCTGTACTTCATGCTGCTGCACGGCTGGATCGCGCTGTTCGGCGACGGGATCTTCGCGATCCGCAGTTTCAGCGCCGTGCCCGGCATCGCCACGGTCGCGCTCGGCATGTGGCTGGTGGACCGCTTGGCCACCCGCCGCGCGGCGGTCATGGCCGGGGTGCTGCTGGCGCTGCTGCCGACGGCGGTGCGCTACAGCCAGGAAGTGCGCATGTACGCGCTGCTCGGGCTGTTGCTGGTGGCCGCCACGCTGGCGCTGGTGTGCTGGATCAAGCGCCCTCAGCGGCGCCGCTATCTGGCGGCCTACGCCCTGCTGCTCACGGCCGCGCTCTACACCCATTACTTCGCGGTGCTGGCGGCCCTGAGCCATTGGCTGTACCTGGGGCTGATCCGCTTGCAGCCCGGCCATCGCCTGCGGCACATCCAGCGGCGGGACTGGTGGCTGGCGAACCTGGCCGTCGCCGCGCTCTACCTGCCGTGGCTGCCGAACCTGTTGGGGCTGCTGCAGCACCTGGAGGCGCTCAAGGCCGGCGGGGACGTGGGCTGGGAGGATCCGGTGACGCTCTCGTCGCTGCCGTCGATGATCTGGACCTGGCTGATCCAGGACGACGGCGAACACCTGCCGCTGCCGGTGTTCTGCTCGGTGCCGCTGGCGGTGTTGGCGCTGGGCTGGGTGGCCGTGGCCCGTGACCGCAGCGTGGGGCACGGCAGCGCGCTGCTGGCGCTCTACACCGGCGTGCCGCTGCTGCTGGTGTTTGCGGTGTCCTTCATCTCACCCATGTTCATCGAGCGTTACCTGACGGCCTATGCGCTGGGCCTGCCGATGCTCGCCGCCGTGGCCGTCGACCGGCTGTACGCCGGCGCGCGCGTGCTGGCGGTGGCGGCGCTGGTGTCGTTCGCCGGGGTCGAGATGATCGGCGTGAACGCCAACGCCACGGTCGACCCCAATGACCAGTTCAGCGTCATGGTCGATCATGTCAACCGGCATTACGCCGCCGGCGACCGGATCGTCACCAGCGACATGCTCTGGTACTTGAGTTACGTCTACTACAACCGCACCGATGCCCAGGTGCGGCTGTTCACCCCGCCCGCCGCCGATGGTCGTCCGACCCGCCCGAACAGCTACGGCTTCGGCACGTTGGTGAGCGCCGACGTGTACCTGGACCGCCTCGCCGATCTGCCCGAGGGCAGCCGGCGGGTCTGGCTGATCGGCACGCTCGACGATCCGGCCGAGTTCGGCCCGTTGCCCGACGGATGGCAGCGCGTCAGCGAAGTGCATGCCGGCGGTGCCTACGCTCGCCTGTATGTGCGGCCAAGTGCCGACAAACCGGGAGGATGAGCGCTTAAACGATTCACCGGGGCAGTCATTCGCGAAACGGATGGTCAACGTCGATTTAGCTTCGATTTGATATCAAAACACCACTAGTCGAAAGGTTATTGTTGGGCTACGCTCTGTCCGACAAACGGACTTAACCATTTGGTGAAGGGATGCAGCAGTTCCACTTTATCTCCGGCTTGCCGCGATCAGGTTCGACCCTTCTTTCTGCGATCCTGCTGCAGAACCCGCGCTTTCATGCCGGCATGACCAGCCCGGTGGGCGCGCTGTTCTCAGGTGTCCTGGAGCAATGCAGCGCCGGCAGCGAGTTCGGCGCGGTGATCGACACCGACATGCGCCGCCGTTTGCTGCGCGGCCTGTTCCAGTCCTACTACGCCGACAAGGCCGACAAACCGGTGGTGTTCGACACCAACCGCCAGTGGAGCGCCCGCCTGCCGGCGATCAACGACCTGTTCCCCAACGCCAAGGTGATCGCCTGCGTGCGCAACGTCGCCTGGGTGATGGACAGCCTGGAGCGGCTGTACCGCGCCAATCCGTTCGAGAACACCAAGCTGTTCGGCGACGCCGGGGAGCGCAACACCGTCTACAGCCGCTGCGAGACCCTGGCCCAGCGCAACCGCCTGGTGGGGTTCGCCTGGGCGGCGCTCAAGGAAGCCTATTACGGCGAGCACGCCGATTCCTTGCTGATCATCGACTACGACCTGCTGACCCAGGCCCCGGAGCGGGTGCTGCGGCTGGTCTACGAGTTCATCGGCGAGCCGTGGTTCGAACACGATTTCGAGCATCTGGCCTACGACGCGCCCGAGTTCGACCAAGCCCTGGGGGTGTCCGGCCTGCACAAGGTCAAGCCCAGGGTCGCCCTGCAGTCCCGGCGCACCATCCTGCCGCCGGACCTGTTCAACCAATACGCCGATCTGTCCTTTTGGCTCGATGGCTCAGCCAGCGCCGCCAATGTCATTCGTATGAAGTCCGACGCCGCGATCAGTTGATCGCGGCGTTTTTCATTGATGTGTCACAACTGTTCGAGTCCGGGTGAGCAACATGTGGTGGAGCAAGAAACACGCGCGGGTAACCGAGGGTGCACGGACGCTGGCCGCGCCGATGATCATGTCGCTGGAGCCGCGCATGCTGTTCGACGGCGCGGTGGCGGCGACCGTCGCCGACACCGCTGCCCAGGCTGACAGCCATCCCGCCGCCGACGCCGCCAAGGCGCCGGCCGCCGACCACCCGGTCGCCAGCAAGGACACCCACGGCCAGGCCGATGCCGCGCCCGCCGCCAGCCCAGTGGCGGTGCCGGGCCAGAGCGTGGTGTTCGTCGACTCCCGGGTCAAGGACGCCGACAGCCTGCTCCAGGGCATCGCCCCCGGCACCCAGGTGGTGAAGCTCGACGCGGGCAAGGACGGCCTGCAGCAGATCGCCGACTACCTCGACCAGCACCAGGGCGTGAGTTCGGTGCAGATCATCGCCCACGGCAACGCCGGCGACCTGTGGCTGGGCAACAGCTACCTGTCGGCGGACAACGTCGCCCAGCGCAGCGCGGTGCTGGCGGAAATCGGCAAGGACATGAACGTCGGCGGCGACATCCTGATCTACGGCTGCTACACCGCCGAGGGCGACCGCGGTCTGAGCTTCGTCGATTCCCTGGCGCAATTGACCGGGCGCGACGTCGCGGCCTCGAACAACCGCACCGGCGTGGGCGGCGACTGGAACCTGGAAATCGCCACCGGCAACATCGAAAGCGCCAACGTGCTGTCGGCCAAGTCGATGAGCGAATACCAGTGGGGCCTGGCCACCTGGACCGCGACCAACAACCTCAACACCGGCGTCGGCTCGCTGCGGGCGGCGCTGGCCTCGGCGCAGAACGGCGACATCGTCACGTTCAGCTCCGGCATGACCGTGCAGCTCACCTCCGAACTGCTGATCAACAAGAACATCACCGTCGACGGCGACCTGAACAACGACGGCGTGGCCGACGTGACGCTCGACGGCCAGTACAAGACGCGAGTGGTGGAAATCGCCTCCGGCAGCACGGTGACGCTGGACGGCCTGGTGATCACCCGCGGGCTGGTGTCGGGCAACGGCGGCAACGGCGGCTACGGCGCGGCCGGCGCCATGGGCGGCGGGATCTTCAACGCCGGCGTGCTGACCCTCAGCAACGTTTCGGTCACCAGCAACGCGGCGGCCGGCGGCGGTGGTGGCGGCGGTGTCACGGGCGCATTCTACGGCGGCGGCGGTGGCGGCGGCGGTGGCATCGGCGGTCAGGGCGGCGGCCATGGCGGCAGCGCCGGCCCCGGCGTCGGTACGCTGGGCGGCGGGGCCGCCACCGCCGGCATCGGCGGCTACGGCGGCGGCTACGACGCGGTCCAGATGGGCGGCCGCGGCGGCGGCACCACCGGCGGCACCGGCGGCCTGGGCGTGTCCAACTACAGCAACGGCGGCAACGGCGGCACGGCGAGCAACGGCACCATTTCCATCGGCGGCGGCGGTGGCGGGGCCGGCTGGGACAAGGTCGGCGGGGCCGGGGGCAACGCGGCCGGCGGTATCTACAACGCTGCCAGCGGCACCCTGAAGATCGTCGGCACGTCCGTCATCAGCAACAACATCGGTGCGGGCGGCGGCGGTGGCGGCGGTGGCGGCCAGGGCAGCAACGCCAGCAACGGCGGGATCGCCGGGCGCGGCGTCGGCGCCATCTGGAACCAGGGCGGCACGGTGCTGATCACCGCCGCCAACTTCGCCGCCATCAGCGGCAACGGCGCCGGCAGCGGCGCGGGCGGCACGGCCCAGGGCGGCGGCTCGACGGGCGCGTCGCCGACGGCCTTCGCGGCGATCTTCAACAACGGCGGTACCCTCAACACCGCGTACGTGGAACCGCCGACCGCCACCATCGTGGTGTCCGACACCGCGCTGAAGATCGGCGAGACCTCGCTGGTGACCATCACCTTCAGCCGGGCGGTGACCGGTTTCACCAACGCCGACCTGACCATCGCCAACGGCACCCTGAGCGCGGTGAGCAGCGCCGACGGCGGCATCACCTGGACGGCGACCTTCACCCCGACCAACGGCATCACCGACACCACCAACCTGATCGTCCTGGACAACACCGGGGTGACGGCGGTCTCCGACGGCGCAGCAGGCGTCGGCACCACCTCGTCGAACAACTATGCCATCGACACCCAGCGGCCGACCGCGACCATCGTGCTGGCCGATTCGGCCCTGAAGGTCGGCGAAACCTCGCAGGTGACCATCACCTTCAGCGAAGCCGTGAGCGGCTTCACCAACGCCGACCTGACGATCCCCAACGGCACGCTGAGCGCGGTGAGCAGCGCCGACGGCGGCATCACCTGGACGGCGACGTTCACGCCGACCGCCAACATCACCGACACCACCAACCTGATCACCCTGGACAACACCGGCGTCGTCGACCTGTCGGGCAACGCCGGCAGCGGCACCACGGACTCGGCCAACTTCACCATCGACACCCAACGGCCGACCGCGACCATCGTCGTGACGGACACGAACCTGGCGGCCGGCGAAACCTCGCTGGTGACCATCACCTTCAGCGAAGCGGTGACCGGCTTCACCACCGCCGACCTGACCGTGGCCAACGGCACGCTGTCGGGCCTGAGCAGCAGCGACGGCGGCATCACCTGGACGGCCACGCTGACGCCGAACGCCAACATCACCGACAGCACCAACCTGGTCACCCTGGACAACACCGGCATCGCCGACCTTGCGGGCAACGCCGGCAGCGGCACCACCAACTCCAACAACTACGCCATCGACACGGCGCGCCCGACCGCCACCATCGTGGTGGCCGACAATGCGCTGAAGATCGGCGAGACCTCGCTGGTGACCATCACCTTCAGCGAGGCGGTGACCGGCTTCACCAACGCCGACCTGACCATCGCCAACGGCACCCTGAGCGCGGTGAGCAGCAGCGACGGCGGCATCACCTGGACGGCGACCTTCACGCCGACCGCCAACATCACCGACGCCACCAACGTCATCACCCTGGACAACACCGGGGTCACCGACGCGGCGGGCAACACCGGCAGCGGCACCACCGATTCGAACAACTACGCCGTCGACACCCAGCGCCCGACCGCCACCATCGTGGTCGCGAACCCGACGCTGGCCGTCGGCCAGACCTCGCTGGTGACCATCACCTTCAGCGAGGCGGTGACCGGCTTCACCAACGCCGACCTGACCATCGCCAACGGCACCCTGAGCGCGGTGAGCAGCAGCGACGGCGGCATCACCTGGACGGCGACCTTCACGCCGACCGCCAACATCACCGACGCCACCAACGTCATCACCCTGGACAACACCGGGGTCACCGACGCGGCGGGCAACACCGGCAGCGGCACCACCGATTCGAACAACTACGCCGTCGACACCCAGCGCCCGACCGCCACCATCGTGGTCGCGAACCCGACGCTGGCCGTCGGCCAGACCTCGCTGGTGACCATCACCTTCAGCGAGGCGGTGACCGGCTTCACCAACGCCGACCTGACCATCGCCAACGGCACCCTGAGCGCGGTGAGCAGCAGCGATGGCGGCATCACCTGGACGGCGACCTTCACGCCGACCGCCAATGTCACCGACGCCACCAACCTGATCACCCTGGACAACACCGGGGTCGCGGACACGTCGGGCAATGCCGGCAGCGGCACCACCGATTCGAACAACTACGCCATCGACACCCAGCGGCCGACGGCGACCATCGTCATGGCCGACAGCAACCTCGCCGCCGGCGAAACCTCGCTGGTGACCATCACCTTCAGCGAAGCGGTCACCGGGTTCACCAACGCGGACCTGACCGTCCCCAACGGCACGTTGAGCGCGGTGAGCAGCAGCGACGGCGGCATCACCTGGACGGCGACCTTCACCCCAAGCGTGGGCGTCAACGACGCCACCAACGTGATCACCCTGGCCAACACCGGCATCGCCGACCTGGCCGGCAACGCCGGCAGCGGCACCACCAACTCGGGCAACTTCACGATCAACACGCAGGTGCCGACGGCCACCATCGTGGTCGCCAACAGCAGCCTGGGGGTCGGCGGCACCTCGCTGGTGACCATCACCTTCAGCGAAGCGGTCACCGGGTTCACCAACGCGGACCTGACCGTCGCCAACGGCACCCTGAGCGCGGTGAGCAGCGCCGACGGCGGCGTCACCTGGACGGCGACGTTCACCCCGACCGCCAACGTCACCGACACCAGCAACCTGATCACCCTGGACAACACCGGCGTGCAGAACAGCGTCGGCAACGCCGGCAGCGGCACCACCGACTCGAACAACTACGCCATCGACACCCAGCGCCCGACCGCCACCATCGTGGTGGCCGACACGGCACTCGGCGTCGGCCAGACCACCACGGTGACCATCACCTTCAGCGAAGCGGTGACCGGATTCAGCCTGGCCGACCTGACCGCGGAAAACGGCACGCTCAGCGGCCTGACCACCTCGGACAACATCACCTGGACGGCCACCTTCACCCCGGCGGCGGGCATCACCGACACCACTAACCTGATCACGCTGGACAACACCGGCGTCGCCGACGTGGCGGGCAACGCCGGCAGCGGCACCACCGACTCGAACAACTACGCGGTCGACAGCCAGCGTCCGACGGCGACCATCGTCATGGCCGACACCGACCTGCGCCCGGGCGAGACCACCACGGTGACCATCACCTTCAGCGAGGCGGTGACCGGGTTCGACAACAGCGACCTCAGCATCCCCAACGGCACCCTGAGCAGCGTCACCTCAAGCGACGGCGGCATCACCTGGACGGCGACTTTCACGCCGGCCCTGGGCGTGACCGACAACACCAACCTCATCGTCCTCAACAACGCCGGCTACACCGACGTGGCGGGCAACGCCGGCCTCGGCACCACCAGCTCGGCCAACTTCACGGTGAACACCCTGGTGCCGACCGCGACCATCGTCGTCGCCGACACCGCCCTCAAGGCCGGTGAAACGTCATTGGTGACCATCACCTTCAACGAGGCGGTGAGCGGCTTCGACAACAGCGACCTGATCGTCGCCAACGGCACGTTGAGCAACGTCAGCAGCAGCGACGGCGGCATCACCTGGACGGCGACGTTCACCCCGACCGCCAACGTCACCGACACCACCAACCTGATCACCCTGAACAACGCCGGGGTGACCAACGCCTCGGGCAACAGCGGGGTCGGCACCACCGACTCCAACAACTTCGCCATCGACACCGCGCTGCCGACCGCCACCATCACGGTCGCCGACAACCGCCTGGGCATCGGCGAGACCACCACGGTGACCATCACCTTCAGCGAGGCGGTGAGCGGTTTCGACCTGTCGGACATCAGCGTCGCCAACGGCGTGCTGTCGAACCTGAGCAGCAGCGACGGCGGCGTGACCTGGACCGCCACGCTGACGCCGACCGCCGGCGTCAACGACGCGACCAACCTGATCGTGCTCGACACCGCCGGCGTGCAGGACGCGGCGGGCAACCTCGGGGCGAGCATCGCCATCTCCAACAACTACATCCTCGACGCGACCCGGCCGACGGTGAACATCGTGGTGGCCAACCCGCACCTGGGCATCGGCCAGACCACCACCGTGACCTTCACCTTCAGCGAGGCGGTGAGCAACTTCGACCTGTCGGACCTCAGCGTCACCAACGGTGACCTGAGCAACCTGAGCAGCAGCGACGGCGGCAAGACCTGGACGGCGACCTTCACGCCGACCGCGAACGTCACCGACCCGAGCAACTTCATCGCCCTCGACACCAGCAACGTCACGGACCTGGCGGGCAACGCCGGCAGCACAGTGGCGGTGTCCAACAACTACGCCCTCGACGCCGAGCGGCCCACCGCCACGGTGGTGGTGGCTAACCCGAACCTGGGCATCGGCCAGACCACCCAGGTGACCATCACCTTCAACGAGGCGGTCAGCGGCTTCGACCTGGCGGACATCAGCGTCGCCAACGGCACCCTGTCCGGCCTGAGCAGCAACGACGGCGGCAAGACCTGGACCGCGACCCTGACGCCGAACGCCAACGTCAACAGCGCCAGCAACGCGATCAGCGTCAACGCCGCCGGGGTCAGCGATCTCTCCGGCAACAGCGGCAGCGGCATCAGCCAGTCCGGCAACTACGTGATCAATACCGTGCCGCCGACGCCTCCGACGTCGCCGACCGTGGTGGTGACCCCGGATCCTGAATTCCGCAGCAGCGACCCGGTGACCGTAGCGCCGCCGCCGTACGTGCCGCTGCAACCGATCGTGTTCACCCCGCCCACCGGCAACCTCGGCTCGCCGCTGACCTTTTCGCCGCTGTTCGAGCAGCGGGTGATCGGCGACGGCATCCGTCCGCTCGGTGACATTTTCATCAACCGCGGCGCGCTGAGCCCAAGCTTCATCGCCCAGGTGTTCGGCGACAGCACCTACGGCGACGGCACCGGTCACGGTTTCCTCGGCTTCGGCGGAGGCGACGGCGGGGTGTTCGGCAGCAGCACCTTCGCCGGCCTGTTCAACCAGGCCAGCGATGCCGAGCGCGAATCGGTCAACGCCTTCGACAGCCATCCGATCAAGGGCGGCGACATTTCCCAGGGCCTGCGCGGCGTGTTCGGCGCGCCGACCCTGGGCCAGCAACTGCAGCAGTTCCAGGACAGCGAGCAGCACCGGGTCGACAGCCTGGCGGCGGCGCTCAAGCAGATCGGCGTCAGCGAAACGCCGAGCGCATAAAAACAACACACCATTTGTAGGACCCAAGGGGCGATCCAGGGATGAAGAAGAGTCAGAAGTTGTTCGGCGCCAGCCTGCTGGCGCTGGCGATCAGCGGATGTGCAGTCACCAGTGAGCCGATCGAGCGCAGCGTCAGCGAACAGCGCGCCCGAAGCGATCTGCAGAACATGTACAAGGGCCAGGAGCCGCTGCACGGCCCGCTGACCCTGCACCAGGCCATGGCCCGGGCGGTGAAGTACAATCTCGAAGGCCGGCTCAAGGTCATGGAGGAGGCGCTGGCCAAGCGGCAGCTCGACCTCGCCAGCTTCGACATGCTGCCGCGCATGGCGCTGGACGCCGGCTACGTGGGGCGCAACAACGTCAGCGCCTCCAGCAGCCAGAGCGTGCGCACCGGCACCCAGTCCCTGGAACCGTCGACCTCCCAGGACCGCGACCGCGACGTCGCCGACCTGACCATGGTCTGGAACGTGCTCGACTTCGGCGTCAGCTACATCAGCGCCAAGCAGCAGGGCGACCAGCGCCTGATCGTTCAGGAGCGCCGGCGCAAGGTGATCAACACCATCGTCCAGGACGTGCGCTCGGCCTACTGGCGGGCGATGGCCGCCGAACGCCTGCTCAAGCAGATCGATGCCTTGATGGCCCGGGTCGACACCGCCCGGCGCAACAGCCAGAGCATGAGCGACCAGCGCATCGGCGACCCGGTGCAGGCCCTCGGCTACCAACGCTCGCTGATCGAGGCGACCCGCCAGCTGGAGGAGCAGCGCCGCGCGCTGTCGCTGGCCAAGACCGAACTGGCGACCCTGATCAACCTGCCGATGGGCTCGGAGCTGACCCTGGCCACCGACGACGGCTACCAGATCCCGGAACTCAAGGTCGACCTGGCCAAACTGGAACAGGAAGCCCTGACCAACCGTCCGGAACTGCGCGAGCAGGACTACCAGACCCGCATCAGCGCCGCCGAGACCCGCAAGGCCATGTTGCGCATGCTGCCGGGGCTGGAGTTCTCCGCCGGCGGGCACTACGACAGCAACTCGTTCCTCGTAGAGCAAGGCTGGGCCGACTACGGCGTGAAAGTCACCTGGAACCTGTTCAACGTGATCTCCGCCCCGGCGGCCATCGACGTGGCCAAGGCCGGCGAAGAAGTCGCCGCCGCACGCCGTCAGGCGATGTCGGTGGCGGTGCTGGCCCAGTTGTACGTGGCCAACGCGAACTATCAGGAGGCGCTGCGCCAGTTCAAGACCAGCCAGCAGTTGTCGGAGATCGACGGCCAGATCGTCGGTCAGTTGCGCAACCGCCACCAGGCCGCCGGCATCGGCGAACTGGACCTGATCCAGGGCGAACTGAACAACCTGCAGGCCGACCTGCGCCGCGACCTGGCCTACGCCGACCTGCGCAACGCCTACGGCCAGATCTTCGCCAGCGCCGGGCTCGATCCGCTGCCGGATCAGGTGCAGTCGACCCAGGTGCAGTCGATCGCCACCGCCCTGGCCAACCGCGAAGCGGCGTGGGCCTCGGGCGACATTTCGGTGCCGGTGGCCCATGCCCCTGCGCAGTGATGCGCCCGGTGTCCCATGAGCCGGCCGGCCTACTCGCGGTTGCCGGTGGCGGTGGATCTGCCGCTGCTGCGCCAGGCGCTGGCGGCGATTGACGACAGCGCCTGGCGGGGGCATTTCAACACCGCGTACTTTGCCGGCGACTGGAGCGGCGTGGCGCTGATCTCCGCGGCGGATGCGTTCACCGAACTGTCGCCCGGCCAGGCTGCGCCGGTGCCCCGCGGGCCCTGGCTCAACGACCGCCGCTGGCGCCAGGCGCTGCGTGGCCTGCCGTTGCAGATCGTCAGCGCCCGGCTGCTTCGGCTCGGGCCGGGCGGGCAGATCCACGAACACCGCGACTACGACCTGGAAGGCCCCGAGGCGGATCTGCGCCTGCACATCCCGCTGCTCAGCCCGCCCGCCGTGGATTTCTGGCTGGACGGCCAGCGCATGCCGATGCAGGCCGGGGAGTGCTGGTTCCTCGACCTGTCGCGGCCCCACCGGGTCGACAACCGCGACAGCAGCGTTCGGGTTCATCTGGTGCTCGATTGCCGTCCCTGCCCTTGGCTTGAGCGGATGATCGGCGAAGGCCTGGCGGACACGCCGGCCCCCGGCACCGAAGACACGGCCCTGCAGCAGTTTCAGCGGCAAGTGGCGGACGATCCGGCGCTCAGCGCGACGCTGCAGGCCGTGCAGGATCCCGAGCGCTTCATCGATTGCGCCGTGGCGCTGGCCGCCGAGCGCGGCCTCGCGCTCACGCCTCAGGCCCTGCGCGCCGCGATGCGCAACGGACGGCGGACATGGAACGAACAATGGCGCGCATGAATTTCGACGGCTGGCTGCCGATCCGCATCTGGAGCGAGGCCGGGCAGTGGCAGGTGGACTGGTGCTGGTTCGGCGATGCGCCGTTGCGCCAGCCGTTTTTCCGCGATGCGGTGGACGACGCGCTGCGGCTGCCGTTCAACCAGGCCTTGCGCCGGCAGACGCCGCTGTCGGCGCTGACGGACTGGCAGGCGCACAGCCCCGGCCTTGCGCCGAACGCGTTCATCCTGCATGCCTCGCGCTGCGGTTCGACCCTGGTCAGCCAGATGCTGGCCCGGCTCGATGACCACATCGTCGTGTCCGAGCCGCCGCCCCTCGATGCCCTGCTGCGCAGCGACCTGCCGGCGCCCGAACGCCGGGCGGCCATCGCCGGGCTGCTGTCGGCCTACGGCCAGCGTCGGCGCGGCGGCGAACAGCGGCTGGTGATCAAGCTCGACGCCTGGAACATCGGCGAATGGCCGCTGCTGCGCGAATGCCACGGGCAGACGCCGTGGCTGTTCGTCTACCGCGACCCGCTGGAGATCGCCGTCTCCCATATGCGCCGTCCCGGCATGCACATGGTGGCGGGCATGCTCGGCGACTGCGTGCTGGACGACGGCCTGCCGTTCGAGGGGCGCGAAGACTTCATCGCCCGGCGCCTGGGGCGTCTGCTGGAGGCCGGGTGGGTGCATTGCCGCGATTCCGGCGGGCTGGCGGTGAACTACAGCGAATTGCCCGAGGCCATGACCGGGCACCTGGCGACGTTTTTCGGATTGAGCGCCGAGCAGTGCCTTCGGGCATCGGCGGCGACCGTGCAGCACGCGAAACAGCCGGCGCAGGTGTTCGTCGCCGACGGCGAGGACAAGCGCCGCGAAGCGTCGGCGCTGCTTCAGGCGCGGGTCGAGCACTACGCCGGGGCGCCTTACCGGGCGCTGGAGGCGTTGCGGCAGGACACGTCGTGCGCCGAGGTCAGGACGGTTTCGTCAGGTCGCTCATCCCTTTGAGCAGCTCGATCGGCAGCGGAAAGACAATCGTCGAGCTCTTGTCCCCGGCGATCGAACTCAAGGTCTGCATGTAGCGCAGCTGCATGGCGCCGGACTGGCGCCCCAGCATCTCGGCGGCCTGCATGAGCTTCTCGGAGGCCTGCAGTTCGCCTTCGGCGTGGATCACCTTGGCCCGCCGCTCCCGTTCCGCCTCGGCCTGCTTGGCGATGGCGCGCACCATCGACTCGTTGAGGTCGACGTGCTTGATCTCGACGTTGGCGACCTTGATGCCCCAGGCGTCGGTCTGGGCGTCCAGCACCTGCTGGATGTCGATGTTCAGCCGTTCCCGTTCGGCCAGCAGTTCGTCCAGCTCATGCTTGCCCAGCACCGCGCGCAGGGTGGTCTGGGCCAGTTGGCTGGTGGCCATAAGGAAGTCCTCGACCTGGATGATCGCCTTCTGCGGGTCGAGCACGCGAAAGTACAGCACCGCGTTGACCTTCACCGACACGTTGTCGCGGGTGATCACGTCCTGGGGCGGCACGTCGAGGACGATGGTGCGCAAGTCCACCCGCACCATCTGCTGCACCACGGGGATCAGCAGGATCAGTCCCGGCCCCTTGACCTGCCAGAAGCGCCCGAGCTGGAACACCACGCCCCGTTCGTACTCGCGCAGGATGCGGAACGTCGAGCCGGCCAGGGCGATGAGCAACAGCAGCAGCGCGACAAAACCGATTTGCAGACCCATGATCACTCTCCGAGCGGTGCCGCGTCAGCCGCGGCCACTTGCAGCAACAGGCCCTTGCGGCCCACCACCCGCACCGGTTGCCCGGTGTGCAGCGGCGTGGGGCTGAGCACCTGCCAGCGTTCTCCCTGCAATTGCACCCAGCCGCTGCGGGCATCGCCGGGCTCCACGACGGTGACCGCCGTCACGCTGCCGAGCAGCCCGGCGTCGCCGCTGACCGGCCGGCGCGGCCGGGTCTTGAGGGCCCGCCAGAGCAGCGCGGCCAGCAGCACCGCACTGACCAGACCCAGGCCGAGCATCATCGGCACCGGCAGGCCGACGTCACCCAGGATCAGCGCGCCGACCACGAACATGACAAGGCCGGCCAACCCGACCACACCGTAGTTGGGCAGCACGGCTTCGGCGATCATGAACGCGATGCCGAGGGTGATCAGCCACAGGCCCACCGGGTTGACCGCCGGCAGCGGGGCATCCGCCGCCAGGGCTGCTCCGCTGAGCAGCATCGACAGGGCAAGCGCACAGCAACGGGTGTTCACGTGACCCTCCGGGAGCGTCAGGGGCTTACCTACAGTCTAGTTGAGCCTGCACCTGGATGATTTTTGATCAGTCCGGGCAAGCCGCCAGTGGGCGGAAATCCCTGTGCGGGCGGCCCGGCGGACTAGACTTTGTGGACGGCAACAGCATTCATGACCGTCCGCCGCACAGCGCCGGCGGGCATCGAGGTGCATCATGCGTATGGCAAGAAAGGTGCAAAGCAGCCTGAGACAGGCGCAATGCGAATATGACATCGTCGCTCATCCGCACTCCTCCAGCAGCCTGGAAACGGCGCGGGTCGCCGGGGTGCCGGCGGAGCGGGTGGCCAAATCGGTGATCCTCGACGATCGCCACGGGCACTACCTGATGGCCGTGCTGCCGGCCAGCCATCATCTGGACCTGAGCAAAGTGCCCGATGGCGGGCAATGGCAGATCACCCGCGAAAGCAACCTGGCGCACCTGTTCGACGACTGTGAACGCGGCGCGGTGCCGCCGCTGGGCGACGCCTACGGGCTGGACATGGTCATCGACCCGCTGCTGACCCGGCAGAAAGACATCTACCTGGAGGCCGGAAACCACAACAACCTGCTGCACATGAGCATCCCTGAATTCCTCAAGGCGGTGCCCCATGCGCAGGTGCGGGAGCTGAGCGATTAGCTACCGCCCTGCTGTGCACGACGCAGGACCTGCGCAAGCGAGCCTGTCCGCGATGACGGCGGCAGGCGGGCTCCCGCAGTCTTTCCTTTGCCCGTGATTTCCGAAGGAGCCAGACATGGAAAACCCGACCCACAGCCTTTCAGCGTTGTTCAAGCAACTCGGCCTGGCCTGCGATCCGGCCGGCATCGACCAGTTCATCGCCACCCACTCCCCGCTCAAGCCGGAACTGCACCTGGCCGATGCGTTTTTCTGGAACGAGGCGCAGAAGGCCTTTCTGCGGGACGAGATTCTGGATGACGCGGATTGGGCGGAGGTGGTGGATCAGTTGGATGTGATGTTGAGAAAGGGAAGGGCCGGGTAGTCGTCACTGCGGCAATGGCCATCGTCGAGCGGTATGGATCAGCGCCAGAATCCACACCGCCTCTTGCTCGATCTGGTAAACGAGACGGTAGCTGGGATGAGGAATGATCTCGCGCGTGCCGGCGATGATGCCGACGGGGCCGATGTTCGGGTTCCGGGAGAGGCGGGACACCGCCTCGCTGAAGCGGGTGTCCATGTCTGCGGCGGCTTTTGGGTTCGCTTCGTAAAGGTAATCCCAAATCTGTGCACGATCCTGTGCGGCGGTTGGTGTCCATATAATCTTCATTCTTGACTGTCTGCCCGCCTGCGCCTTGCGGCGAATTGAGCTTCAACGTCTTCGTTCGACAGGCCGTCACGCGAGCGGACGGCATCGCGGGCGATGTCGACCTTGCGTTGCAGAAAGGCTTCGTACTCCCGTGCTTCCCGTTGTGTCCGCACAAAGTCGCGCATCATTTCCCGCACGATCTGCGAAGCAGGGCGATGGCTGGCTTCGGCCTCGGACATGAACTGTTCGCGCAATTCCGGTTCAAGCTTCATTGTGAAAACGGCTTGTTTCGACATCATGTCGTTCCTCGATTTAGGTACTGACGAAGTATATACACCGTCAGTACCAATCAAGGAGCTTCACTGCGACCAACGGATCAATTTGTTTCAAAACTTGACTGAAATTCCCCGCCAATGCCATATTGATAGTTAGCAAACTAACAGTATGTGCCTCGCCCGTGTCCGACAACCTCGACATCCTTCAGATGAACATCAGCAGTGCCATGGTGGTGGCCGCCCGTCATTGGCGCAAAATCTGCCAGACCACGCTGGTCAACTACGGCATCTCCGAAGCCTGTGCCGTCCCGCTGCTGATGATCGGGCGGCTGGGCGAAGGCGTGCGTCAGGTGCAGGTGGCGCAGGCGGCGGGGATGGAAAGCCCGTCGCTGGTGCGCCTGCTCGATCAACTGTGCCACGCCGGGTATGTCTGCCGCAGCGAAGACCCCCAGGACCGCCGCGCCAAATGCCTGAGCCTGACCGACACCGGCCGCGAGCTGGTGCAGGCGGTCGAGGCTGAACTGGTGCGCCTGCGCCATGAGGTGCTGGAAGGCATCGACCGGCGCGATCTGGAAGCTACGCTTCGGGTATTGAAGGCTTTCGAGGCGGCGAGTCCGCTGGCGGTGACCCATCCGTGAACGGCTTCTTTTCCGGCTTTCCTCCGGCCCGGGACTGGTTCTACGGGATCCGCACCTTCGCCGCCTCGATGATCGCGCTGTACATCGCTCTGCTCATGCAGATGCCGCGTCCGTACTGGGCGATGGCCACGGTGTACATCGTCTCCAGCCCGTTCCTCGGCCCCACCAGTTCCAAGGCCCTGTACCGCGCCATCGGGACGTTCCTCGGTGCGGCGGCCGCGGTGCTGTTCGTGCCGATGTTCGTCCAGAGCCCCTATGTGCTGGTGGTGGTCATCGCGCTGTGGACGGGGATCCTGCTGTTTCTCTCGCTGCACCTGCGCACCGCCAACAACTACGCCTTGATGCTCGCCGGCTACACCTTGCCGCTGATCGCCCTGCCGGTGGTGGACAACCCGTTGGCGGTGTGGGACGTGGCCGAGGCGCGCACCGAGGAGATTTTCCTCGGCATCGCCGTAGCCGCAGTGGTCGGGGCGATGTTCTGGCCGCGCCGGCTGGCCCCGGTGTTCAACGACGCGGTGGGCAAGTGGTTCGCCGACGCGACGACCTACAGCCTGCGCTTCCTCGGCCGCGACGTGCGCCCGGAAGAGATCGGCGCCCTGCGCATGGCCATGGTCGGTAGCTTCAACAGCCTCGAACTGATGATCGGCCAACTGCCCCACGAAGGCGCCCGGCCGCAGACGGTGCGCAACACCAAGGAACTGCGCGGGCGGATGATCCACTTGCTGCCGGTGATCGACGCCCTCGACGATGCGCTCTATGCCCTTGAGCGCCGCACGCCGGAGCTGGTGGAGCGTTTCGCGCCGCTGCTGACGGCCACCGGCGAGTGGCTCGGCCACAAGGACGCCGACCTCGGGCGGTGGCAAACCCTGAAGGATCGGCTCGACGCCCTGCAGCCGGATGCCGAAGCCCTGGACGACCGCAGGCAGTTGCTGTTCTCCAACGCGCTGTACCGCCTGGCCGAGTTCATCGACCTGTGGCAGGACTGCCGTTCGCTGCAGGACGCGATCCTCTGCGAGCGCCAGGACAGCTGGCGCGCGGTCTACCGGCACTGGCGCCTCGGGCGACTGACGCCGTTCCTCGACCGCGGGCTGATGCTGTATTCGGTGGCCTCGACCATCCTGGCGATCATCGTCGCGTCGGTGCTGTGGATCCTGCTGGGCTGGACCGACGGCGGCAGCGCGGTGATCCTGGCGGCGGTGTCGTGCAGCTTCTTCGCTTCGATGGACGACCCGGCGCCGCAGATCTACCGGTTCTTCTTCTGGACCGCGATGTCGGTGCTGTTCGCCAGCCTGTACCTGTTCCTGGTGTTGCCCAACCTGCACGACTTCCCGATGCTGGTGCTGGCGTTCGCCGTGCCGTTCATCTGCGTCGGCACCCTGACGGTGCAGCCGCGCTTCTACCTCGGCATGCTGCTGACGCTGGTCAACACCTCATCGTTCATCAGCATCCAGGGCGCCTACGACGCGGATTTCTTCGCCTTCGCCAACTCCAACCTGGCAGGTCCCATGGGGCTGCTGTTCGCGTTCATCTGGACGCTGGTGGCCCGGCCGTTCGGCGCTGAGCTGGCGGCCAAGCGCCTGACCCGGTTCAGCTGGAAAGACATCGTCCACATGACGGAGCCGGCGAACCTCGCCGAACACCGGCAACTGGGCGTGCAATTGCTCGACCGCCTGATGCAGCACCTGCCGCGCCTGGCGTTGACCGGGCAGGACACCGGCATCGCCCTGCGCGAAGTGCGGGTGGGGCTGAACCTGCTCGACCTGCTGGCCTACACCCCGCGGGTGCCCGGCGCGCCGCAGGCGCTGCTGGAGCAGGTGGTGGCGGAAGTCGGCGACTACTTCCGCGCCTGCCTCAAGGCCGGCGAGCGCCTGCCGGCGCCCAGCCCCTTGCTGATGACGATGGACCGCACCCGCCGTGCCCTCAGCGGCCACGGCGATGACGAAACCCGGCTGCACCTGTTGCATGCCCTCAGCGGCCTGCGCCTGGCGCTGCTGCCCGGCGTCGAGTTTCTCGGCAACGCCGAACCCGAAGAACCGTTGCCTCACGGCATCGATGGAGCCCCCCTATGATCGGTGACCTGGACATCAGCGGCATTTTCCTGCCGACCCTGCTGATTCTGATGGGCATCACGTACCTGCTGTTCCTGCTGGTGCACGGCGTGCTCACGCGCCTGCACTTCTACCGCCTGGTCTGGCACCGGGCGTTGTTCAACGTGGCGCTGTACGCCTTGCTGCTGGGCGCCGTGGATTCCCTCAGCCGATACCTGATGACATGAAAAAACCGTTTTTGACGCTCGGCCGCACCGTGCTGACCCTGTTGATCGTGACGTTCGCCGTCGTCGTCGTGTGGCGCATGGTGATGTATTACATGTTTGCGCCCTGGACCCGCGACGGGCATATCCGCGCCGACATCGTGCAGATCGCCCCGGACGTGTCCGGGCTGATCCAGCAGGTGGAAGTGAAGGACAACCAGCCGGTCAAGCGCGGCCAGGTGCTGTTCAGCATCGACCCGGACCGTTTCCGCCTGGCCCTGCGCCAGGCCAAGGCCACCGTCGCCGACCGCGAAGAGACCCTCGCCCAGGCGCAGCGCGAGGCCAAGCGCAACCGGGGCCTGGGCAATCTGGTGCCGGCCGAGCAACTGGAAGAGAGCCTGTCGAAGGTCGCCCGCGCCCAATCGGCTCTCGCCGAAGCGCTGGTGGCGGTGGACAGCGCCCAGCTCAACCTCGACCGCTCGGTGATCCGCAGCCCGGTGGACGGCTACGTCAACGACCGGGCGCCGCGCGCCCAGGAGTTCGTCACCGCCGGTCGGCCGGTGCTGTCGGTGGTCGACAGCAACTCTTTCCACATCGACGGCTATTTCGAAGAGACCAAGCTGGACGGCATCCGCGTGGGCCAGGCCGTGGACATCCGGGTGATCGGCGACCGGGCGAAGCTGCGCGGGCACGTCGAAAGCATCGTGGCCGGCATCGAGGACCGCGACCGCACCAGCGGCAGCAACCTGCTGCCCAACGTCAACCCGGCCTTCAGCTGGGTGCGGCTGGCGCAGCGCATTCCGGTGCGCATCGCGTTCGACGACGTGCCCGAGGATTTCCGCATGATCGCCGGGCGCACCGCCACGGTGTCGATCATCGAGGACGGCCGGCAGGAGTCCGCGCAATGAACCGGGCGCTGATGGTCGCCGGGCTGGGCGCGCTGCTGTCGGCCTGTCAGGTGGTCGGGCCGGACTATCACCTGCCGGGCGAAGCGGCGGTGCAGCGCCACGACCTGCAGGGCGAACTGGCGGTGGACGGCAAGCCGGTGGTGTCGGCGCCGGTGCCGGCCGACTGGTGGCGCCTGTATCAGGATCCTCGGCTCAACGAACTGGTGCAGCAGGCCATGGCCTCCAACACCGACCTGCGGGTGGCGGCGGCCAACCTGTCGCGGGCCCGGGCCCGGGTCGACGAGGCCGAGGCGGCCGGTGGCTGGAGCGGCGGGGTGAAGATGGGGGCCCAGCGCCTGCAGGAGTCCGGTGAAGCGTTCCTGCTGCCGGAAAAGGTGCCGGTGGACAACATCGGCGAGATCGCCATCAGCGCCTCTTACCAGTTCGACCTGTTCGGCAAGCTGCAACGTGGCATCGAAGCGGCCAAGGCCAGCGCCGACGCGACCCAGGCCGCCGCCGACACCGCCCGCATCACCCTGGTGGCGGATGTGGTGCGCGCCTACACCCAGGTCTGCGCCGCCAACGAAGAGCGCGAAATCGCCCAGCATTCCCTCGACCTGCAGGACCAGAGCACTCGGCTCACCCAGCGCCTGCGCGATGCCGGCCGGGGCGACGAGACCCAGGTCACCCGCTCCCAGACCCAATTGAAATCCCTGCGGGCCGACCTGCCGCGCTACGAGGCGGCGCGCCAGGCCGGGCTGTTCCGCCTGTCGATGCTGCTGGCCAAGCCGGTGGCGCAACTGCCGGCCGGCACCGCCGGGTGCGCCGAACTGCCGAAGGTCGCGCAACTGATGCCCGTCGGCGACGGCGCTGCGTTGCTCAAGCGCCGTCCCGACGTGCGCCAGGCCGAACGGCAACTGGCCGCCGCGACCGCCGGCATCGGCATCGCCACCGGCGAGCTGTACCCGGACATCAGCTTCGGTGCGACGATCGGCACCGTCGGCCTGCTGGACGACCTCGGCAAACCGTCCACCAACCGCTGGGGCTTCGGCCCTTCGTTGAGCTGGAACGTGCCGACCAACGGCGCCCGGGCGCGCATCCGCGAGGCCGAAGCGTCGACCCAGGGCGCCCTGGCGCATTTCGACGGCGTGGTGCTGAACGCCGTCCGCGAGACCCAGACCGGCCTCGCCCAGTACAGCGCACAGTTGCAGCGCCGCGAGGCGCTGGCCGATGCCGAGCAGTCGGCGAAACAGGCAGCGGAGCAGACCCACCGCTTCTACCAGGCCGGCCGCGCGTCGTTCCTCGCCGACCTGCAGGCCACCCGCACCTACACCGATGTGCGGGCGCAGCTGGCGTCGGCCAACACCCAGGTCGCCCTGAGCCAGATCGATCTGTTCCTCGCCCTGGGCGGCGGCTGGGAAAGCGGACGAACGCAAGCGTCGGGCACCGGCAAACCCTGAGGCCGTTGCTATGCTTTGAAGTGTTGGAAGGGCGCCCGGTGCAAGGCGTCCTTGCAGCGCACTGGGCTTGCGCAGGTCGGGGAAACCAATAATGAAAAACCCTTACGCTCTTGGCTTCTGGTGCGCCCTGGTAGCGCTGGTGCTGCTCTCGGCCACCTATTTCTACGGCATCATGCTGGCCCATCAGATCGACAAGGCCATGGTGTTCCTCGACAGCGCCGTGGCCTTGATCGCGGTCATGGGGATTGTGGTGGTGGCCTGGGCCCTGGTGCAGGTCCGGCGGCTGAAGCAGCGCCAGCTGGAGCAAAGCAAGGTGCTGCTGCTGATCTGGGACACCAAAGTCGCGCTGCGCCGGGTCGAGACCGTGTTCGACCGGTATTTCTGGGGCAGCTACTGGCAACCGGGGCGCACCTTCGCCGAAGTCATGGGCGAACTCACCGGCACGCCGCTGGAAAAAAGCCTGGATGCCCTGAAAAAGCAGTGCCTGGAGCTCGACAAGCAAGTCGCCAGCGACGGCTGGCACTGGCTCAACAACGCCCGCGAACTGTCCGACGTCGCCACGGCCATGGCCCGCGAACGCTATCAGCTGGACTTCTGCGACCCGCGCAACGACGGCCCCGGCGGGGCGGTGATCGACCGGGACTTCGAAGTGCTGGTGTTCACCTGGACGGCGCGGCTCAAAAGCTTCGACCATCAACTGGACGAGATCGAGGTGCAGTATTCCTGAGCCCGCCAAGGCGCCATCGAGCTCACTGCCATCCCCTCGCCATGGACACTCTTTAACCTTTAAACACTGGGCCCTCACGGGGCGCCAGTGCTAATCTGCACCGCTAAATCCAGCGGAGTCGTGCCGCGGCCCGATCACGGGTTCAAGGAAGACGACCACACTTTCAGCCACGGAAATCGATCGGGTCATTCATGAATAAATCAGCAGGCGTGCTTCTGGGAATCGTTGTTGCCATCGGCGCCATCAGCGCCGGCGGGGCGTGGTACACCGGCACCAAAATCGAAGGCGTGCTGAACAACGCCGTCGCCAACGCCAACAAGGAACTGCAGGCCGCCATGGCCGGCTCCAACGGCAGTGCGTCGCTGGAGCTGGTGTCCCTGGAGCGCCACACCTTCAGCAGCACCGCCCAGTACCGCCTCAAGGGCGAGGGCGAGATGTTCGGCGAGGCGCCGGTCGAGCTGCTGTTCACCGACCGCATCGAACACGGCCCGCTGCCGTTCTCGCGGCTGGCGTCGTTCAAATGGCTGCCGGTCATGGCCAGCAGTCACTATGAGCTGGAAAAGACCCCGCTGACGGAAAAATGGTTCGCCGCCACCAAGGGTGCCGCGCCGCTCAAGGGCGTGGTCAACATCGGCTACGACGAATCCACCACCGGCACCCTCGAACTGCTGCCGCTGGAAACGGCGCTGGACGACAAGTCGAGCCTCAAGTTCTCCGGTCTGAACATGGACATCTCCGCCAGCGCCCAGGCCCAGAAGGTCAAGGCCAACGGCTACATGGACAGCCTGCACCTGACCACCGTCGCCGAAGACGAGGCGCCGGTGCAGATCGAGCTCAGCGGCCTGACCCTGGCCAGCAACCTCACCAAGAGCACCTACGGCTACTACACCGGGGAGAACACCCTGGAGCTGACCAACAGCAAGACCACCTTCGGCGCCAAGCAGTCGGTGCTGGGCATCAAGAACTTCGAGATGAAGAACCTCACCGAAGAGACCGGCTCCAGCGCTTCGGGCCGCGCCGACTACAAGATCGGCGAGGTCACCCTCAACGACAAGAAGATCGGTTCGGCCAACCTGGCCATGAGCCTGAAGAACCTCGACATTCCGTCGACGATGTCGCTGATGCAGATCTACCAGACCAAGCTGCAGCCCTACGAGAAGGCCGCCGCCGAAGCCGCAGCCGCCGGCCTGCCGGCGCCGGAGCTGAACCTGACCCCGGCCGAAGAGGCCCAGGTCAAGGCCGACCTGCAGAAACTGCTGGCCGCAGGCCCCCAAGTGGCGCTGGAGAACCTGTCGCTCAAGACCGCCAACGGCGAAAGCCGCGCCAATCTGGTGATCGACCTGGCCAAGCCGCAGTCGATGGATCTGCCGCCGGACCAACTGGGCAAGCAACTGATCGCCCTGCTTGACCTCAACGTGCTGGTGTCCAAGCCGATGCTGGTGGACCTGATGAGCGTTCAGGCGCAGCTCGACGGCCAGACCGACGCCAAGGCCATCGTCGACCAGGCCAGCGCCGCCACCGACATGTTCGCCGGCATGGCGGTCGGTTCGCAGTTGGCGACCCTGGACGGCACCAACGTCACGACCAAGCTGCACTACGCCGCCAACCAGGTGGAGTTCAACGGCCAGAAGATGACCGTCGAGCAGTTCGTCGGCTTCCTGATGAACAAGTTCGCCGGCGTCAGCCAGGTTCAGTAACCGCTGCGCACCGCCACGGCGCCCGGCCTCTGCGCAACGCAGACGCCGGGCGTTTTGCTATCTGGCGCCTGGGTTTTCGTTCGGTAGGAAAACCGTCACTGCAATTCTGAATAATTATTGCGTTGTCGATATTGGTCTACGCTTGCGTGCAAGACTGCCTGGATAAGCTTGGCCGGGTCTGCGATTCGGCCGCCGTTACGAATGGGCAAGGAGGGCATTGCGACCCGGCTGGCCATGTAAGGATGCTGACGAATGCCGCGTATTGATGTTCCTGTATTGCATCGTGGTTTACGCCCATTGTTCCGAGTCGCGCTGTGCAGCCAGTTGCTCTGGCCGGCACTGGGGTTCGCCGATACGGCCTACGACCGAATGGTGCTCGACGCCCGGGCCGGCCACTATGCGCCCGCGCTCGATGCCCTGCGCCAGGTGCCGCCGGCCCAGGCCACCGCCGGCCAGGTCAGCGACCACCTGCAGATCGCCAGTTGGGCCGGGCTCGACGCCGAAGTGGTGCAGGTCTACGAGACCCAGGGCCGCGGCCGCACGTTGCCGGTCCAGGCGCTGACCGCCACCGCCCGGGCCTACCGCAACCTCAAGCGTTGGGATCAGGCGACCCAGGTCTACAACCAGGCCCTGGCGCTGGATCCGGGCAATGCCGACCTGCAACTGGGGTTGGCCCTGACCCAGGCCGACGCCGGCAAGCCCGACGAAGCGGTGACCCGCGCCAAGGCGCTGGTCGCGGCCAAGCCCGACGACCCCTCCCGCCGGCTCGCGCTGGGCTATGCCCTGACCCGTGCCGGCAAGCAGTACGACGCGCTGCACGAATACGATCAGGCGTTCGTCCGCGCCGGCAGCAAGCCGGAAGTCGCCCGCGAATACGTGGTGGCCCTGCAGAAGGCCCGTCTGCCGGAGCCTGCGCTGCGCCTGGCTGACCAGCGTCCGGGCCTGATCGACCCGGTCACCCGGCGTCGCCTCGAAGGCGACCTGGCCGCCGAGCGGGTGCGCCTCGCCGACCTGGCCACCCGCAGCGAGAAGGAACGCTACGTCATCGCCGACCGGGCGCTGACCGACTACGACAAGCTGCTGACCACCTGGACGCCGGACGCCAGCGCCCACGACGACGTGACCCGCTGGCGCATCGACCGCATGGGCGCGCTCCGGGCCCGGGCGCGCACGGCCGACGTCATCGGCGAATACCAGAAGCTGCAAGGCGAAGGGGTGAAGATCCCGACCTACGCCCTGCGCTGGGTGGCGGCGTCCTACCTGGACCAGCGCCAGCCGGAGATCTCCACCGACCTCTACCGTCAGGTGTTGACAGCGCCGGACGCCGATGCCGGCGACCGCCTGGAAGACACCACCGGCTTGTACTACTCGCTGCTCGAAAGCGACCGCGCCGAAGAGGCCCGCAAGGTCGCCGAGGACCTGGCCAAGTCCCAGCGGCCGCGCATCGAGCTCAAGGGCTTGCCGGTGGGCAACCCCAACGACGAATGGATGGACGCCCAGCAGCTCGCGGCGCAGGCCGGCACCTACGGTTCCGACCTGCCCCACGGCGAAGAGCGCCTGCAAACGTTGGTCGACCAGGCGCCGGGCAACATCGGCCTGCGCCTGGCCCAGGCCGACCTGTACCTGGCCCGGGACTGGCCGCGCCGCGCCGAGAACCAGCTCAAGGAAACCGAAAGCCTGGTGCCGCGGGACATGGGCCTGGAAGTCGCCCAGGCCCACACCGCCATGGACCTGCAGGAATGGCGGCAGATGGATGCGCTGACCGACGACGTGGTCGCGCGCTTCCCCGACAACCGTCAGGTGCAGCGCCTGGCCCGTCAGCGCGAAGTGCATGACATGGCCGAGCTGCGCGTCGAAAGCTACGGCGGCAAGGCTTACGGCGGCGGCAGCGGCGATGCCGGCGCGGTCAGCGGCAGCCGGGACTTCGGCATCGAAAGCACCCTGTACAGCCCGCCCATCGATGAAGACTGGCGGGTGTTCGCCGGCGTCGGCTACGCCACCGGCGACTTCACCGAAGGCACCGGCCACCACCGCTTCCAGCGCGTGGGCCTGGAGCGCCGCACCCGCGACATGACCCTGGAGGCGGAAATCTCCAACCACTCCTACGGTTTCGGCGACAAGCAGGGCGCCCGCCTGGCGATCGCCCGGGACATCGACGACCACTGGCAATACGGCGGCAGCCTCGAGTACCTCTCGGCGCAGACCCCGCTACGCGCGCTGAACAGCGGCATCAAGGCCAACGGCGGCAGCGGTTTCATCCGCTGGCGGGCCAACGAGAGCCGGGAATGGAAGCTGGCGGTCAGCCCGTCGCACTTCAGCGACGGCAACAACCGGGTCGAGGCGCTGCTCACCGGCCGCGAAGGCGTGTACAGCGCGCCGAACCTGCAGGTCGACGCCGGCCTGGAAGTGGGCACCAGCCACAACTCCAAGTCCGATGACGTGCCGTACTTCAACCCGAAGGCGGACTTGAGCGTCATGCCGCTGCTGAACGTCAACCACGTGCTCTACCACCGTTACGAAACGGTCTGGAGCCAACAGTTCCAGCTGGGCGCGGGCACCTACAGCCAGCGTGACCACGGCACCGGCGGCATGGCGCTGATCGGCTACGGCCAGCGCTACGCCTGGAACGACGTGTTCGAAGTGGGCGGCCTGTTGAGCGCGATCAACCGGCCCTACGACGGTGATCGGGAAACCGATCTGCGTCTGCTCGTCGACCTCACTTTCCGCTTCTAGAAGAGTCTGAAGATGCCTCTGATTTCGCGATTCATCCTTTTGCTGGGCGCGCTGCTGGCCAGCGCCTGCGCCCAGCAGGCCCCGGCCTTCCTGCCGCCGTCGGAGCGCCCGATGGCGGCCAGCGAAAAGCCGTGGCCGAAGAACCACGTGCTGGGCATCGCCTACCACGACGTCGAAGACCGTGACCCCGACCAGGCCGTGGTGGCGGTGCGCACCGAGCGCATGATCGAGCAACTGGCGTGGCTGCGTGAGAACGGCTACCGGCCGGTCACGGTCGATCAGATCATGGCCGCGCGCAAGGGCGGGCCGGAACTGCCGCCCAAGGCGATCCTGCTCAGCTTCGACGACGGCTATTCCAGCTTCTACACCCGCGTGCTGCCGGTGCTGCGCGCCTACAACTGGCATGCGCTGCTGGCGCCGGTCGGCACCTGGATCGACACGCCGCTCAACCAGCCGGTGGACTTCGCCGGCACCCCGCGCCAGCGCTCGGACTTCCTGACCTGGGATCAGGTGCGGGAAATCTCGCAGTCGGGGCTGGTGGAGATCGCCGCCCACACCGACGCCAACCACAAGGGCATCCTCGCCAACCCCCAGGGCAACCTGCAGCCGGCGGCGGCGACCCGGCAATACAACGCGGTCACCAAACGCTACGAGACCGAGGACGAATTCCGCGCGCGGATCCGCACCGACGTGGCCGCCATCTCCGAGAAGATCCGCAAGGTCACCGGCAAGAAACCGCGCATCTGGGTCTGGCCGTACGGCACGGCGGACGGCACCTCGCTGACGGTGGTGGGCGAGCAGGGCTACGAGATGGCCCTGACCCTCGACGACGGCCTCGACGCCCTCGACAACCTGATGAGCAGCCCGCGTTTCCTGGTGGCCTCGGATCCGGACGGCGAGCACTTCGCCAACAGCATCGTCTCGGTGCAGGCCGAATCGCCGATGCGCGTGGTGCATGTTGACCTGGACAACGTCTACGACCCGGATCCGGCGCAGCAGGACGCCAACCTCGGCAAACTGGTGCAGCGCATGGCCGACATGGGCGCCAACACGGTGTTCCTGCAGGCCTTCGCCGATCCCCAGGGCGACGGTCTGGTGCATTCGCTGTACTTCCCCAACCGCCACCTGCCGGTGCGCGCCGACCTGTTCGACCGTGTCGCCTGGCAGCTGCGCACCCGTGCCCACGTGAAGGTCTATGCGTGGATGCCGGTGCTGAGCTTCGCCCTCGACGCGAAACTGCCGCGGGTCACCCGTTGGGATCCGCAGACCGGCGCCGTGTCGGTCGATCCGGACCAGTACAAGCGCCTGTCGCCGTTCGATCCCGAGGTGCGGCGGGTCGTGGGCGAAATCTACGAGGATCTGGCGCGCCTGACTTCGGTGGACGGCATCCTCTACCACGACGATGCGGTGCTTTCGGACTTCGAGGACGCCGGCCCGCAGGCGCTCAAGGTCTACGCCGCCAACGGCCTGCCGGGCTCGATCGGCGCGCTGCGTGACGACCCGGCGACGATGCAGCGCTGGACGCGTTTCAAGAGCCGATACCTGATCGACTTCACCCAGGAACTGACCGCCAAGGTGCGGGCGATCCGCGGCCCGCAGGTGCTGACCGCGCGCAACATCTTCGCCGAACCGATGCTCAATCCGGCGAGCGAAGCGTGGTTCGCGCAGAACTTCGACGATTTCCTCGTCACCTATGACTGGACGGCGCCGATGGCCATGCCGCTCATGGAGAAACAGACCCACGCCCGCTCCGGCCCTTGGCTGGAGTCGCTGGTGGCGACCGTCAAGGCTCGCCCGGGCGCGCTCGACCGCACGGTGTTCGAGCTGCAGGGCCGGGACTGGACGAAAAAGGACCAGGCCGAAATCGACGGCGCGCAACTGGCCGAGTGGATGGGCGTGCTCAAGCGTCAGGGCGTGACCAGCTTCGGCTATTACCCGGACAACTTCCTCGAGAACCTGCCGGACCTGAAAGCCGTGCGGCCTGCGCTCTCCAACAAATGGAACCCATGACATGCTGGATAGACTGTTGGCCCTGCTTGTTCTGGCGCTCGTCCTCGGCGTACCGCTGGGGCTGATCTTCCTGGTCACCGGGCAGTTCCTGATGGACTTCGTGTTCTTCTACCCGCTGTTCATGTCCGGGCTGTGGATCTCCGGCGGCCTGTATTTCTGGCTGCACTGGGAGCGGCACTGGCCGTGGAAGGACGACACGCTGCCGCCGCCCCTGGCCGGCGAGCCGCTGATCTCGATCCTGATCCCTTGCTACAACGAGGGCGACAACGCCGCCGACACCATCCACGCGGCGCTGGCCCAGCATTACCCGAACATCGAAGTCATCGCGATCAACGACGGCTCCAAGGACAACACCGCCGAGGTGCTCGACGCCCTGGCCAAGGAAGACCCGCGCCTGCGCGTGCTGCACCTGGCGGAGAACCAGGGCAAGGCTGTGGCCTTGCGCATGGGCGCCATCGCGGCGCGCAGCGAGTACCTGGTGTGCATCGACGGCGATGCGCTGCTGGCGCCGAACACCGCGGCCTACCTGGTGGCGCCGATGCTTGACAACGCCCGGCTCGGCGCGGTCACCGGCAACCCGCGGATCCGCACCCGTTCCACCCTGGTCGGGCGGGTTCAGGTCGGCGAGTTCTCCTCGATCATCGGCCTGATCAAGCGCACCCAGCGGGTGTTCGGGCGGATCTTCACCGTGTCCGGGGTGATCGTCGCCTTCCGCCGCACGGCGCTGCACCGGGTCGGCTACTGGAGCCCGGACATGATCACCGAAGACATCGACATCAGCTGGAAGCTGCAACTGGACCACTGGAGCATCTTCTACGAGCCCCGCGCGCTGTGCTGGATCCTCATGCCCGAAACCCTGCGCGGCCTGTGGAAGCAGCGCCTGCGCTGGGCCCAGGGCGGCGCCGAAGTGCTGTTCAAGAACATCCGCGGGATCTGGCAGTACCGCCACCGCTACCTCTGGCCGCTGCTGTTCGAGTACTGCCTGTCCACCGGCTGGGCGTTCACCTTCCTGCTGTCGGTGATCTTCTGGGCGGTCGGCAAGTTCGTGGCGCTGCCGGACGCCATCGCGGTGCACCACCTGATGCCGCCGGCGTTCACCGGGCTGCTGCTGGCGTTCGTCTGCCTGGTGCAGTTCGCGGTCAGCATCGTGATCGACCGGCGCTACGAGCCGGGGCTGGGCAAGACCATGTTCTGGGTGGTCTGGTATCCGTTGGTGTTCTGGTTCATCAGCCTTTTGACCACGCTGGTCAGCTTCCCCAAAGTGCTGTTCGGCCAGCACCAGAAGCGGGCGCGCTGGGTCAGTCCCGACCGGGGCATCAAACCGGTCGGGGACGACGAAGAGGAGGTCATCAAATGAAAATCATCCGGACCCGCCAACGGCCCTTCCTGGTGGTGGTCGATGTGTTCATCACCGTGCTCGCCTGGGTCGGCCTGCTGTACCTGCTGGTGCGCGGGCTGTGGCCGCTGATCGACACCCATGGAGGCGGGCCGCGGATCGACAATTCCGCGTTCGAGGCCTTGGGCACCCTGCAGATCTACCTGTGGGTGGCGCTGGTCAACGCGGTGATCCTGATCGGCTGGGCGCGCTACCAGCAGCGCAAGAGCAAGAGCTTCGCCCAGCGCCGCCTGCCGGCGCCGGTGGTGGACGACGAAGGCTTGAGCAAAAGCTTCAAGCTGTGCGACGACCGCCTGCAGAAGCTGCGCGGCAGCGGGGTGATGACCATCCACAACGATCAGGAAGGCGACGTCAGCCATGTGGTGCCGCACTTCTGGCCGGTGACGCCCGACGAACTGCCGCCGCCGCTGGCGCCGCTGGAGCATCCCCGGGTGATCTTCCTGCACGCCGAGGACGACGACAACCGCGAGCCGAGCCACCGGATCACTTGAGCCTGCGGATCAGCCGCCAGGCTTCCTCCATCGGCAGCGGCTGCTTCATGCGTTCGGCCAGCAGGGCCATGGCCCGGTCCTCTTCGCAGGCCACGGCCGCCACCACCACGCCCTGGCTGCCGAACAGGCCGATGAAGGGCGGCTGGCCGGGGTCGCCGTTGAACCCCACCTCATCCCAGTGCGCGGCATGGCCCAGGCAATCGTAGCTCCTGCCGAAATGCCAGGTCCAGAAGTACGGCACGTCCAGGTAATGCTCCTCGCCGCCGAGCATGTTGGTCGCCGCGATCCGCGCCTGCTGCTGGGCCAGGCGCCAGTGTTCGATGCGTTCGGGCCGGCCGTTGAGCGGAAACGTGGCGATGTCGCCGATGGCCCACACGTCCCGGGCCACGCGCATGCCGTCGTCCACCCGCAGCGACAGATCCTCTTCCCGCGGCAGCGACGCAAAGGCCTCTGTGGCCGGGTGAACGCCGATCCCCGCCAGCACCAGGTCCGCCGACAGACGCAGGCCGTTGTCGAGCATCACCGCCTCGACCTTGCCGTCGCCGATGATTTCGCGCGCCTCATGCCCAGTGATGAACCTGACGCCGTTGTCCTCGTGCAGCGCCCGCACCGCGCGGCCCACGGCGTCGCCGAAGCGGGCCGCGAAGGGTACGGCGTGGTGGGCGATCACCGTCACGTCGAGGCCGAGCTGGCGCAAGGCCGAGGCGCACTCGAGGGCGATGAAACCGTCGCCGACGATCACTGCGCGCTGGCCGGGACGGGCGCTGTCCAGGATGCATTCGGCCTGAAGCCTGGAGCGCAGCACGAAGACCTGCGGCAGGTCGGCGCCGGGCAGCGTCAACCGGTTGGGCGAGCCGCCGGTGGCCAGCACGGCGGCGTCGTAGGCCAGGTCCGCGCCGTGCTTCAGGTGCAGGGTCTTCGCAGCGGTGTCGAGGGCGGTGACTTCGTCTTCGAGACGCTCGATGCGTTGCGTGCGGTAAAACCCTTCATCGCGCAGCGCCGGGGTTTCCCGGGGCGGCATTTCCCCGGCCAGCACGAATTTGCTCAGCACCGTGCGGTCGTACCCGGCGCCGGCTTCGCGGTCGACCATGACGATCCGCCCGCCGAAGCCTTTCTCCCGCAGCGCGGCGGCGCAGGCGGTGCCCCCGGCGCCCGCGCCGACGATGACGAAGGTGCGCGGGTCGTCCGCCGGCGGCGTGTGCGGATCCGCCAAGGGCTGGTCATCGACCCACACTTCGTCGCCACGCAGCTCCAGCGGGTAGCGGATGAGGCCGTCGAGGGCCGGCGGTTCGCACAGCGCGCCGTCCTCAAGGCGAAACGCGCCTTTGTGCCACGGGCAGATCAGGCGCCCATGGCAGATCGCCCCTTCGGCCAGCGGCGCCCCGGCGTGGGGGCATTCGCCCTGGAACGCGCGCAGGCTGGTTCCGGCGCGCACCAGCAGGATCTTCTGTTCGCCGACCTGCACCGGCAGGCCACGGTCTTCGGGGACATCGGCGAAACGGGCGACACGGTGCAGGGACATGATCGTGCTCCACGCAAGTGTTTCTCTTACGAGTTTGGCGCCGATTCCCAGGTTCAGCCAATTGCCACTGCCACGGCATGAACGGTACGGCTATAGTTTGCAGGCCGACGAAGGCCCAACCGCACAAGGTGCTCCCGGAATGACCCGATCGATTTCTCTCAACCCTTGGCTGGCGGCCCTTGCCGTCGCCCTTTGCGTGCAGTTGCCGGCGCAGGCCCAGGAGCGCTTCACCCTCAGCATCCCCGGCGTGTCGGACAACCGCCTGTTCACCTCGGCAGCGGCCAGCGACGCCAGCGGCTGCGGCGGCAAGAACCAGTCGCCGGCCCTGAGCTGGAACGCGGGCCCGACCGGCACCCAGAGCTACGCCATCGTCATGCACGACCCGGACGGCCAGAAGGGCCTGGGCGTCGATCACTGGATTCATTACGGCATCAAGGCCACCACCCGGCAGATCCCGGCCGGCGTCGGCGCCAAGTCGGCCCTCGAAGGCATCGGCGGCACCAACAGCAAAGGCACCACCCATTACATCGGCCCGTGCCCGCCGGTCGGTGACAGCGCCCACCACTACATCATCCAGATCTACGCCTTGGACCTGGCCCCGGACGCCTTGCCCGCCGGGCTGACCCGCGCCGAACTGATGGACAAGATCAAGGGCCACGTGCTGCGCAACAGCAGCGCGGTGCGGCGCTACCACCGCTGAAAAAAAGTTGTCCGGGGTTAACCCGAACGCGAGGGGCTGCCCGTCTCAGGGGATGAATGGATCAATTTCCGCCCGAGGTCAGCCCCCATGTCCTTTCCTTCTCTGTTCCTGCGCCCCGTCGCCGCCGCCGTGATGCTGGTCATCGCCGGCTGCGGCGCGTCCTCCACACCGGATTCCCGTACAGTGGCACCGCCGGTTCCCTCCGCCCCTCAAGTCTCCGCCCCTCAAGTCCGGGAGGAAGCGGCGATGGCGGACAGCGCGATGGCCAAGCGCAGCCTGCGCGCCGCACCGATGGCCGCTTATGCGCCGGTGCCTGCCGCAGAAAGTTATCCACAGGGCTACCGTGACGAGTACCGCGAGCAGTACCAGGCACTGGCCGACAATCCTGTCCACAGCGTCGCCGAGGCACCGGTCTCGACCTTCAGCGCCGACGTCGACACCGGCGCCTACGCCAACGTCCGCCGCCTGCTCAACCAGGGCCGCTTGCCGCCCGAAGGCGCAGTGCGCCTGGAGGAGATGGTCAATTACTTCCCCTACGCCTACGCGCTGCCCACCGACGGCTCGCCGTTCGGCGTGACCACCGAACTGGCCGCGACGCCGTGGAACCCGCACACCCGGCTGCTGCGCATCGGCATCAAGGCATCCGACCGCGCGGTGGCGGAGCTGGCCCCGGCCAACCTGGTGTTCCTGGTGGACGTCTCCGGCTCGATGGATCGCCGCGAAGGCCTGCCGATGGTCAAAGGCACCCTGAAACTGCTGGTCGATCAGTTGCGCGAGCAGGACCGGGTGTCGCTGGTGGTGTATGCCGGCGAATCGCGGGTGGTGCTGGAGCCCACGTCCGGGCGGGACAAGGCGAAGATCCGCAACGCCATCGAACAACTGACGGCGGGCGGCTCCACGGCCGGCGCCTCGGGCATCGAGCTGGCCTACCGGATGGCGCAGCAGGCGTTCATCCCCAACGGCATCAACCGCATCCTGCTGGCCACCGACGGCGACTTCAACGTCGGCGTCAGCGATTTCGACAGCCTCAAGCAAATGGCTGTGGATAAGCGCAAGACCGGCATCTCCCTGACCACCCTCGGTTTCGGTGTGGATAACTACAATGAACACCTGATGGAACAGTTGGCCGATGCCGGCGACGGCAACTACGCCTACATCGACAACCTGCGCGAGGCGCGCAAGGTGCTGGTGGACCAGTTGGGTTCGACCCTGGCCACGGTGGCGAAGAACGTCAAGCTGCAGGTGGAGTTCAATCCGGCGCAGGTCAGCGAATACCGGCTGCTGGGCTACGAGAACCGGGCCCTGAAGCGCGAAGACTTCAGCAACGACAAGGTCGATGCCGGGGAGATCGGTGCGGGGCATACGGTGACGGCGCTGTACGAAATCGTCCCGAGCGGAGAGAAGGGCTGGCTGGAGCCGTTGCGCTACGGCAAGGCCGGCGCGGCGGCGTCGCAAAAGAATGGAGAATTGGCGATGCTGCGTGTGCGTTATCAACAGCCTCAAGGTGGGAAAAGCCTGCTCATCGAACGGCCGATCGCCGACCGGGTCGCGCCGCCGAGCGAAGACCTGCGGTTCGCCGCCGCCGTCGCCGCGTTTTCCCAGCAGCTCAAGGACGGGCGCTACACCGGCGATTTCAGCCTGAAGGACACCGAAGACCTGGCCCGTGGCGCCCGTGGCGATGACCGCTTCGGCCTGCGCAACGAATTTGTGCAGCTGGTGGAACTGACCCGGAGCCTGCGCGACACCACGGCGTCGGCCCCTGAAGCCACCGAGCGACGGATTGAATAGTGAGCGGCCTGAAGGGCTTCATCAGCCAGCTGTTCGCAGCCAAGGACAGCCTTGCCGCCAGCAGTGACGAATCGCTGCTGGCGCGCTACCGCGAGGGCGACGGCGCGGCGTTCGAGATTCTGTACGCCCGCCACCGTCAGGGCCTGTACCGTTTTCTGCTGGGCCTGAGCGGCAAGCCCGAACTGGCCGAGGAGGTGTACCAGGAAACCTGGCTGAGCCTGATCCGCAGCGCCAGCCGGCCGCAGGGCCGGGCGACATTCCGCACCTGGCTGTTCCAGATCGCCCGCAACCGCTTGATCGACCACTGGCGCAAGCACGGCGCCCGCCAGCCGCTGCACGACAGCTACGACGAGCAGGCGCACGCCGTCAGCGACGAAACCACCGATCCCGAACAACTGCTGAGCCTGAGCCGCGACAGTCAGCGCCTGGAGGACGCCCTGCAGGCCTTGCCCGCCGACCAGCGCGAAGTGTTCCTGCTGCGCGCCCACGGCGACCTCGACCTGGCGCAGATCGCCAGCCTCACCGAAACACCGCTGGAAACGGTCAAGAGCCGCCTGCGCTACGCCCAGCAAAAACTGCGTCGGCTGCTGGCCGAGGAGGTACTGACATGACTGACGCCCGCCGGACACCCGAAGACCTGGTGATTGCGCACGTGCGCGAGCACCACGCTGGCGAACCGTCGCCGCACCTGGATGCATTCATCCTCGACGCCGCCCGCCGGCAGGCACCGGCCGCGAAACCGGGCCTGTGGCAGCGCTGGCTGCGGATGTGCCGTCAGCCGCGTTATCAGGTGGCGTTCGCCAGCCTGGTCGGCGTGGCGCTGATGCTGTCGATGGTGCAGCAGGCGCCCGAGCCGGTGCCGCGCTACGATTTCGCCCCCGCCGCCAAACCCGCTGCGCCGGCGGCCCGCCAGGAAGCGGCCGAATCCCGCTCCTTGGCCGCGCCGGCCGCCGCGCTGTCGGCCCCTGCGCCGGCGCCGATGGCCGAAAGGGCGGCGCCGATGGAGAGCGAAGCGCTCAGCGCCGACAGCGCCGACAGCGCTGACGAGGCCAAGGCCAGCAAGCGCGCCGCGGCCCCGGCCAACGGCCTCGACCGGCAACTGCGCGAGGTCCTGCACCTGCGCGAAGCCGGCCAGGCCCAGGCGGCGGACAGGCTGTTCAACGAACTGCACAAGCGCTATCCGGGCACTGACCTCGACGCGCGGCTCACGCAATTGCAGGAAAAATGACCGCTCCGTCCGCCAGCGATTTGGCATTGCCCCGCAAAAGCGCGCACTATCGGGGCATTGCCGATGCGCTGGAGAACACCGTGGCACCGAAAATCGACCGCATCGCCCAACTCCTCAACTGCCCGGAAAAGGGCGAGGAGATGCGGCGAGCGATTACCGAAGCCCGCAAGGAGTTTCTGCTGAACCAAGCGGAAGAGAACGTGGCTGACGAAGATGACGTTTTCGACCTGGAGGCCGGGGAAGACGAGGATGACGGGTACGACGAGTTCGACTGGACGACGGAGTAGATCCGAAACCGTCCCGTTCCGGCACCCACAAAAAAGCCCCGGACCTTGCGGTCCGGGGCTTTCTCGTTTCGATTCATGGCGCACCAGGCGGGATTCGAACCCACGACCCCTGCCTTCGGAGGGCAGTACTCTATCCAGCTGAGCTACTGGTGCAGCGGGCGACATCATACCTAGGTCGATCCGGGGCGTCCATGCCGGTTTTCAGCTTGGCGAATTGCGTTTCCGTTACCGGCCTTTTCTGCGCGCCGGCCGGCTGCAATGTCCTGCAATGAGCGCTTCTGGCGCTTTGGCGCGGCTGATCTATCGTTTTCCTGCGGCGGGCTTCCGGATGCCCATCCCCAAGGAGAAACCCATGACTACCGTCAATCCCCAAATCACCGATGCCGTCACCCAATCGAACGTACAGGTCGTGGGCTCTGCGCCGTCCACGGCCATCGCCACGCTGTCCCAGGTCGCCAGCCACGCGGTCGGCCTGGCCCTGGAGAACGCGGTCAGCCACCAGCAGGCGATGAACATCGTCGGCAACGCCACGGTGGCGGCGGCCGTGCGGCAGATCCTGGCGGTGGGAGACAAATCATGACGGACAAGGAGCAGGCCCGCAGCGCCGCCGCAGAGCCGGCAGCGGCCGACCCCGCCGCCACGGCGGCCTCGCTGCTGGAATCGCTCAACGAGCAGTTGCTCAAGCAGGTGGCCGACGGCGTCGGCAGCGAATCCCTGAACCGGCAGATCGTCGAGTCGATCAATTTGCTGAACACCCAATTGGCCACGCAGACGCCGGTGGTCTCGGCCCTCGCGTCGGAGCTGCTGGTGCGTCAGGCCAGCGGTCTGGTGGCGCAGTCGGCGGCCAGCTATTTCGACGGCGTGACCAAACTGGCCCTGGCCGCCCAGGGCGTGCTGCTGCGCAAGATGACCGAAAGCATCGTCAACGACGAGCTGGAGATCGCCAGCGAAAGCGCATTGGGAGCCCTCAACACCCACCTGTTGGTCGGCGGCGCCGCGGCGGTCGCGGCGGCCACCGGTGCCCTGGACGGCGAAGGCGTGGACCAGGCGCTTGAACGGATCAACCAGAGCATCGCCCGCTTCAGCGCCAACCTGGCCGAGCGGGCCGCCAATGCATGAGCAACCCATCGTCCAGCGAAAGGAGCCGGAACATGGCAACCGTGAATGATCAGATCACCGATGCGGTCACCCAAACCAACGTCAACGTGCTGGCCGAGGCGCCGGCGATGGCGCTGGGCAGTCTCTACCAATCCATGGCGCACTCCACCGGCATCCTGTTCGAGAATGCCGTGAACGCCCAGCAACAGCAGAACATCCTGGCCCAGGCGGCGGCCACCCAGGGCGTGATGCAGATTTACAGCCTCGACACCACGGCGGATGCCCTGGCGACCCGGAGCATCCTCCAGGATGTCGCCGCCAAGGCGCCGAAGACCTGAAACACCTGTCGCCGATACTGCAAAAGGCCCCGCCCACCGAGCGGGGCCTTTTGCTCGTTGATCCGAAAACCTCAACAAATGCGCCGTTTTTGTTCTTTTTTTCGAACGGCCTATTGTCCTTTAAACCTGTTGAACCTAGGATTCGTTTGAGATTTCAAACGCTCCTTGTCTGGATGCTGAGCCGCACACGCTACGGACCGTGCGCCATCCATGTGCTTCACCCGGTGAATGATTTCCCTGACGGCAGCCTCGAGAGGCGCCTTTCTACAATCATAATTTTGCTCCGCGCCGTGCGCGGTGCTGTTAAGGAAAGCCGACATGCAGCTTAAAGACACCCAGTTGTTCCGCCAGCAAGCCTTCATCGATGGCGCTTGGGTCGATGCGGACAACGGTCAGACGATCAAGGTCAACAACCCGGCCACGGGCGAAATCCTGGGCACCGTGCCGAAGATGGGCACCGCCGAGACCCGCCGCGCCATCGAGGCCGCCGACAAGGCGCTGCCGGCCTGGCGTGCGCTGACCGCCAAGGAGCGCGCCTCCAAGCTGCGCCGCTGGTTCGAGCTGATCATCGAGAACCAGGACGACCTGGCCCGCCTGATGACCCTCGAGCAAGGCAAGCCGCTGGCCGAAGCCAAGGGCGAAATCGTCTACGCCGCCTCGTTCATCGAGTGGTTCGCCGAGGAAGCCAAGCGCATCTACGGCGACGTGATCCCTGGCCACCAGCCAGACAAGCGCCTGATCGTGATCAAGCAGCCGATCGGCGTCACCGCCGCCATCACCCCGTGGAACTTCCCGGCGGCGATGATCACCCGCAAGGCCGGCCCGGCCCTGGCCGCCGGTTGCACCATGGTGCTCAAGCCCGCTTCGCAGACCCCGTTCTCCGCCTTCGCCCTGGCTGAACTGGCCCAGCGCGCCGGCATTCCCAAAGGCGTGTTCAGCGTGGTCACCGGCAGCGCCGGCGACATCGGCAGCGAACTGACCGGCAACCCGACCGTGCGCAAGCTGTCCTTCACCGGCTCCACCGAGATCGGTCGCCAACTGATGTCGGAATGCGCCAAGGACATCAAGAAAGTTTCCCTGGAGCTGGGCGGCAACGCGCCGTTCATCGTGTTCGACGACGCGGACCTGGATAAGGCCGTCGAAGGCGCGATCATCTCCAAGTACCGCAACAACGGCCAGACCTGCGTCTGCGCCAACCGCCTGTACATCCAGGATGCGGTCTACGACGCGTTCGCCGAGAAGCTGAAGGGCGCCGTGGCCAAGCTCAAGATCGGCAACGGTCTGGAAGAGGGCACCACCACAGGTCCCCTGATCGACGAGAAGGCCGTGGCCAAGGTGCAGGAACACATCGCCGATGCCGTGGGCAAGGGCGCGACCGTGCTGTCCGGCGGCAAGCCGATGCAAGGCAACTTCTTCGAGCCGACCATCCTGACCAACGTGTCCAAGGACGCTGCCGTGGCGAAGGAAGAGACCTTCGGCCCGCTGGCGCCGCTGTTCCGCTTCAAGGACGAAGCCGAAGTGATCGCGATGTCCAACGACACCGAGTTCGGCCTGGCCTCCTACTTCTACGCCCGCGACCTGGGCCGTGTGTTCCGTGTGGCCGAGGCCCTGGAATACGGCATGGTCGGCGTCAACACCGGGTTGATCTCCAACGAAGTCGCGCCGTTCGGCGGCATCAAGGCGTCGGGCCTGGGCCGTGAAGGCTCCAAGTACGGCATCGAGGACTACCTGGAAATCAAATACCTCTGCCTGGGCGTCTGAGACGCGCCGGCAAGGCTTTGCTCCAAGCGCAAAGGGCACGAGAGCGCTGTCCCTTTGCGTCGCTCCACAACGGAATTTTCTCTGCGGCCGGGATAGCTGCGGCAGTCGATCATCGCATGCTGCCCCAGTTGCCTCCCCGCTGCGTAATCCTTGAACCACGCCGACCGATGAGCGGCGAATGAGGAATGTAATGAGCAAGACTAACGCTGATCTGATGGCCCGCCGTGTAGCCGCTGTTCCACGTGGCGTCGGCCAGATCCACCCGATCTTCGCCGACTCCGCGAAGAACGCCACCGTGACCGACGTCGAAGGCCGCGAGTTCATCGACTTCGCCGGCGGCATCGCCGTGCTGAACACCGGCCACGTGCACCCGAAAATCATCGCCGCCGTGACCGAGCAGCTGAACAAGCTGACCCACACCTGCTTCCAGGTACTGGCCTACGAGCCTTACGTCGAACTGTGCGAGAAGATCAACGCCCGCGTGCCGGGTGACTTCGCCAAGAAAACCCTGCTGGTGACCACCGGTTCCGAAGCCGTCGAGAACGCCGTGAAGATCGCCCGTGCCGCCACCGGCCGCGCCGGCGTGATCGCCTTCACCGGCGCCTACCACGGCCGCACCATGATGACCCTGGGCCTGACCGGCAAGGTCGTGCCTTACTCCGCCGGCATGGGCCTGATGCCGGGCGGCATCTTCCGTGCGCTGTACCCGAACGAACTGCACGGCGTGAGCATCGACGACTCCATCGCCAGCATCGAGCGCATCTTCAAGAACGACGCCGAGCCGAAGGACATCGCCGCGATCATCATCGAGCCTGTGCAGGGCGAGGGTGGTTTCTACGTCGCGCCGAAAGAGTTCATGAAGCGTCTGCGCGCCCTGTGCGACCAGCACGGCATCCTGCTGATCGCTGACGAAGTGCAGACCGGCGCCGGCCGCACCGGCACCTTCTTCGCCATGGAGCAGATGGGCGTCGCCGCCGACCTGACCACCTTCGCCAAATCCATCGCCGGCGGCTTCCCGCTGGCGGGTGTGTGCGGCAAGGCCGAATACATGGACGCCATCGCACCGGGCGGCCTGGGCGGCACCTACGCCGGCAGCCCGATCGCCTGCGCCGCTGCGCTGGCGGTGATGGAAGTGTTCGAGGAAGAGAAGCTGCTGGACCGCTGCAAGGCCGTCGGCGAGCGTCTGGTGACCGGCCTCAAGGCCATCCAGGCCAAGTACCCGGTGATCGGTGAAGTCCGTGCCCTGGGCGCGATGATCGCCGTCGAGCTGTTCGAGAACGGCGACAGCCACAAGCCGAACCCGACCGCCGTAGCGGCCGTGGTGGCCAAGGCCCGTGAAAAAGGCCTGATCCTGCTGTCCTGCGGCACCTACGGCAACGTTCTGCGGGTGCTGGTGCCGCTGACCTCGCCGGACGAGCAGCTGGACAAAGGCCTGAAGATCATCGAAGAGTGCTTCGCCGAGCTGTAAGGCCGGGCACCGTGTGACCGGATCGACAAAAAACCCGCTTCGGCGGGTTTTTTGTTGCCTGGGGAACGCATCCTTCGATTCCGGGCTGTATCGAATCGCCAGCATTGGCTAAGGTTCAACCATTGCAAGGGAGGGCGAGCATGACTGCCGTCGAATTACCCGCTGTACCGAGAGTCCTGATCGCCGAGGCCGACCCCTGGTCGCGCGATCTGCTCAAGCAGGTGTTGCTGAACGTGCGCTGCGACGCGCGGCTGGACCTGTGCGCCGATGGCCAGCAGGCGATGTCGCTGCTGGGCGAAGTGCCCTACGACCTGGCCATCGTCGATTGGGAGCTGCCCGGCGTCGACGGCCTGAACGTGCTGCGCAGCGTCCGCCAGCGCAAGCGCAACCCGCCGCTGCCGTTCATCCTGATGAGCACCCGCAACGACAGCGCCAGCGTGCGCGAGGCCCTGCCGTTGGCGCCGACCGCCTATCTGACCAAGCCGCTGAACATGGAGAGCCTGACCGAGCGCCTGCAAGGCCTGCTGCTCAGCGCCGGGGAAGAAGTGTTCTGCGAAGTGCCGGCGCTGGCGCCGGGCATGACCCTGTCGGTGTTCCTGGAGCGGCGCCGCGAGCAGACCGACGGCGCGCCGCTGATGACCGATGTGCAGGTGGCGATCAAGCGCAGCCTCAATCCCGACGGGTTGGACCTGAAGCTGCTGGAGGAAGAGATCCGCACCGATCCGCAGATCACCGCCGTGCTGATCGCCGCCGCCAACAGCGCTGCCCAGCACCATGGCGCACCGGTGCAGACCCTCGCCCAGGCGCTGCACCGCTTGGGCACCGGGCAGAGCACCAACCTGATCCTGGGCCTGGCGCTCAAGCGCAGCGCCAAGCTCAGCGACCCGTACCTGGCCGATTACGCCGAACGCTATTGGGGCCTGTCGCTGCACACCGCCGAATATGCCCGGACACTGGCGCGGTTGCTCGACCTGGATCAGGAGCGCTGCTATTGCGCGGGGCTGCTGCACCGCCTCGGCGATCTGGCGCTGCTGCGCTGCCTGCAGGAGTGGAAGCAGGCCGGCGGTGCGCTGGACGAGACGGAAGAAGTGGGCGACGCGCTGGTGGCGTTCGGCGCGGCCTACGGTTCGGCGCTGCGTACCCGTTGGCGCTTGCCGCTGGAGCTGCGCGAGCTGATCGCGTCGGTCTACCAGCTCGGCGGCGGAGTGTATTCCCGAGAGGCGCTGGTGATGAACATGGCGGCGCAGATGGCTCGGCTGACCGAGCAGGAAGGCGTCGAGGAACTGGCGAAGAGCCGTACGGCGCGATTGCTCAAGATCGGCCTGCCGGAACTGACGCGGATGCGCAAATAGCCGGGTCTGGAGCAAAGTTCCTGCCGGCGGGCCGGCTCCCACAGGGCCGGAGGCGGCTCAGCCGCAGACGATCCGGTTCTTGCCCAGCCTTTTGGCCTTGTACATGGCCGCGTCCGCCCGGGCGAACAGGCTGTCGAGGCTTTCGTCGTCGACGGTCAGGCAGGTCAGGCCCTGGCTGACGGTGATGCCGTAGGCGTGTTCGCCATGCTGGAAACTCAAACGCTGGATCTCCCGCTGCAGGCGTTCGGCCACTTGCAGGGCAAAGTCCTGCGCGCATCCCGGGAATACGGCGGCGAACTCCTCGCCGCCGATGCGCCCGAACAGATCCCCGCTGCGCAGCGAGTCGCGTCCGCACTCGGCGATCCGTTGCAGGACGCTGTCGCCCTCCGGGTGGCCGTAGGTGTCGTTGATCAGTTTGAAGTCATCGATGTCCAGCAGCAGGAACGCCAGCGGCGAGCCTTGCAGGCGGGCCTGCTCGAACTCGCGGTGGGCGCATTCGAAGAAGTGGCGGCGGTTGCTGCTGCAGGTCAGCGCGTCGGTGGTGGCCAGGCGTTGCAGCTCGGTTTCCATCTGCTTCTTTTCGGTGATGTCTTCGGCGATGCCGACGATGATCACCGGCCGGCCCGGTTCTTCCTGGCGGTTGATGAAGCATTTGTCGCTGAGCCAGCGCACCTGGCCGTCGGCGGCGATGATCCGGTATTCGCGGTCCTCCACCGCGCCTTTGCGCAGCACGTCGGCGAGGCTGCGTTCGGCGTAGTCCAGGTCGTCGGGGTAGATGCTGTCGCGCCACTGGTTGTAGTCCGCCAGCAGCAGCCCGGCGGAGCGGCCGAAGATCCGCTCGTAGGCGGGGCTGACGTAGAGCACCTGACGGGTTTCCCAGTCGAAGGCCCACAACACGGCATTGACGCTGACCAGCAGCGAGCTGAACAGTTGCTCCCGTTCGCTCAGGCGGGCGACTTCGCCCTGGGCGTGCATCAGCGCCATCAGCGTTTGCGCGGCTTCGGGCCACTGGGAAGGGGATGAGCCGTTTTCATTGTTATTGACCATCGACGCGAATCTCAAAGGGTGTGCCGCCGGTTCGCAGCGGCCACAGCTGAGCCTGCCGGGGTGGCGAAGTGTCTTTGAGATGGGGGATGCGGGGCTAAGTTCCGCGCTGTTGCGGTGAGGGAGGGAGGCTCCCGCCGGGCGGTCGTGGCGAGGGGGATTCAGGGGACACCGCGTTGCCGGTCTTGCAGCGGCAAGCCCTCCTGTGAGCGAGGGCTTGCCCGGTTACCGGTCAGGCGGCTGAAGGGCGCAGCGAATAGGTTTTCAGCTGGTCGGCGAAGTCGCGCAGGGACTGGATGCCGCTGGCCTCGGCCTCATGCACCCAGTCCTTGATGGCAGCGAGCATGTCGTGGCCGTTTGCGCTGGTCTTGATCCAGATCTGCTGCAGGGCCAGGCGCTTCTCGTAGATTACCGCCAGCGCGTGGCTGTGCTCGAGCATGTTCTGGATGCGCACGTGGTGGCGGTCTTCCAGCAGGCTGGTTTCCCGGGACAGCAGGCGCTTGGCCCGGTGGAACTGGTGGCGCACCGAATGGTCGACCCGGGCCAGTTCCTGCTTGACCAGGGGAGCGATCACCAGCTTGCGGTACTGGGCCATGATCTGGAAGCGGTTGTTGAGGATCGCCATGGCGGTGTCCATGTCCAGGCTGCCCTTGCCCTTGACGCGGTGGGCGATCGGCGCGACCCGCTGCACCTTGGCCAGGCGCAGGAAGCAGAAGACCTTGATCCAGGCCCAGCCCAGGTCGAACTCCCACTTCTTCACCGACAGCTTGGCCGAATTGGGGTAGGTGTGATGGTTATTGTGCAGTTCTTCGCCGCCGATCAGGATGCCCCACGGCACCAGGTTGGTCGCGGCGTCGCGGCATTCGAAGTTGCGGTAGCCCACGGCATGGCCGAGCCCGTTGACCACGCCGGCGGCCCAGACCGGGATCCACATCATCTGGATGGCCCAGATGGTGATGCCGATGGTGCCGAACAGCAGCAGGTCGATGACGGCCATGATCGCCACGCCCAGCAGCTTATGGCGGCTGTACAGGTTGCGTTCGATCCAGTCCTCGGGGCAGTTCTTGCCGTAGATACGCAGGGTCTCGGGGTTGCGGGCCTCTTCGCGGTACAGTTCGGCGCCCTTGCGCAGCACCGTGGACAGGCCCTTGATCACCGGGCTGTGCGGGTCGTCCTCGGTTTCGCATTTGGCGTGGTGCTTGCGGTGGATCGCGGTCCACTCGCGGGTGTTCTGCGCGGTGGTCAGCCACAGCCAGAAGCGGAAGAAATGCTTGAGGCCGGCATTCAGCTCGAGGGAGCGATGGGCCGAGTAGCGGTGCAGATAGACCGTGACGCTGACGATCGTCACGTGGGTCATCAACAGGGTGACGGCCACCAGCGACCAGGCCGACAAGCCGAGAAAACCTTCGTACCACATAGCCTTTGGGGCCCTCTGTAGAGAAAAAACAGCCGCTGCATTATCACCAAGCACACAGATAAAACCAGTCGCCCTTTCAGATAAGAGTTGGCTGGATGTTTCTTGACCTATAATCCCAACTTTTTTGTAGGGACATGGACGGCCGAATGTCTGCCTCTTATCGCGATGCCTTGCGTGCAGCGCTGCTTTACCTGGTTCTGGCGGTGGTCTGGCTGCAGGGGACTGGCTACTTATTGAACAGTTTCTTCGATGATTCAGTGGCCTTGCTGCACTGGCAACTGATCAACGGTTACGTGTTCGTGGCACTCAGCGCCGGGCTGATCTTTCTCGCGCGGGCGCGGTTGTTCGAATGCCTCGGCATCGGCGCCCGGCTGCGCGAGCGTCAGGCCGACCGCGAGCGCCTGCGCCAGGCCGCCGCCGTGTTCGACTGCACTCGCGAGGGGGTGCTGGTGACGGATCGGCAGGGGCTGATCGTGCACGTCAACCGCGCCTTCATGGAAATCACCGGTTACCGGTGCGAGGAAGTGCTGGGCCGGCAGCCGAGCCTGTTCAAGTCCGGCCACCATCCGCCGGGCTTCTACCAGGCGATGTTCGCCACGCTGCAGACGAGCGGCGAGTGGAGCGGCGAGATCTGGAACCGGCGCAAGAGCGGTGAGATCTACCCGCAATGGCAGACGATCCGCGTCATCCGCGACGATCAGGGCCGGCTCAGCCATTACGTGGCGGTGTTTTCCGACATCAGCGCGATCAAGGACTCGGAACACGAACTCAAGCACCTGGCCCACCACGACCCGCTGACCGACCTGCCCAACCGCCTGCTGTTCAGCGACCGCGCCGAGCAGGCGCTGGCGTCCGCCCAGACCCACAAGCGCGGATGCGCGCTGCTGATGGTCGACCTGGATCATTTCAAGCTGATCAACGACAGCCTCAGCCACAGTGTCGGCGACCGCCTGCTCAAGGCAGTCGCCGCACGGCTGCAGGATCTGTTCGGGGCGGGCATCACCCTGGCCCGGCTCGGCGGCGACGAGTTCGCGGTGCTGGCCGAAAGCTGCCCGCAGCCTGCGCAGGCGGCGGTGCTGGCCCAGCGCATCCTGGACGGCCTCAAGGAGCCGTTCTGCCTGGAGGGCCACGAACTGTTCATCAACGCCAGCATCGGCATCAGCCTGTTCCCCAGCGATGCCCTGAGCGCCGAGCAACTGCTGCGCAACGCCGATGCGGCGCTGTTCAAGGCCAAGAGCAGCGGCCGCAACGGTTATGCGCTGTACACCGAAGAGCTGACCGCCCACGCCCAGCAGCGGGTCGAGATCGCCTTCGAACTGCGCCGCGCGCTCGAGCAGCAGGAGCTGCGGGTCTATTACCAGCCGGTGCACGACCTGCACAGCGGCCGCCTGGTGGGGGTCGAGGCGCTGGTGCGTTGGCAGCACCCGCAGCGGGGGCTGGTGTCGCCGGCGGAGTTCATCCCCATCGCCGAACGCACCGGCCTGATCGCCGACATCGACGCCTGGGTGATGCGCCAGGCCTGCCGGCAGATGTGCCAGTGGCAACAGGCGGGGGTGGCGCTGTCGTTCGTCGCGGTCAACGTGTCGTCCCGGCTGTTCGCCCGCCGCGAGCTGTACCGGCAGGTCGCGCAGGTGCTGCACGAGACCGGGCTGGATCCGGCCTGCCTTGAGCTGGAAGTCACCGAAAGCGCGGTAATGGACGATCCGGAGGTGGCGCTGGAGCAGATGCATCGCCTGCGCGAGCTGGGCATTCGCCTGGCCATCGACGACTTCGGCACCGGCTACTCGTCGCTGCTGCGGCTCAAGCGCCTGCCGGTGCAGAAGCTCAAGATCGACCAGGGGTTCGTCGCCGGCCTGCCGTGGGACGAGGACGACGGGGCGATCGTGCGGGTGATCATCGCACTGGCCCGGAGCATGGGCATGCAGGTGCACGCCGAAGGCATCGAGCAGCCCGAGCAGGCGGCGTTCCTGCTGGAGCAGGCGTGCGACCTGGGGCAGGGCTACTGGTTCGGGCGGCCGGTGCCGGCGCAGGACATCGATTGGTCCAGGGTTCCGGTCATCGGCTGACGGCCAAGCTGCGGATACTCCCGTGGCGAGGGCGCTAGCTCCCGCCCGGGTTCGGGTCTGCGGTGCAGACCAGAGGGAGCAATGGCCCTCTCCACAGGGGGCTTGGCCGCAAGCCCTTGTCCCGTCAGCTAATGTTTTAAAGTTATATAAACATTCTTAAATAGTCTTTTTAAGAATATCCAGCCCTCTCTTATATTGCTCCCACGCCGGACGCAGCGCGAGCCGCTGCCAGGCACATCCCATACAAAGGAGCAGCACCATGAGCGCATCCCTGCGTAGCGTTGACGGTCAGGACGAAAGCACCATCCTTCGCGAAATCCAGAGCGCCTTGCGCGACCTGCGTTTCGGCGCGGTGGAGATCACTGTGCACAACGCCCAAGTGGTTCAGATCGAACGCAAAGAGAAATTCCGTCTGCAGCAGCCGGGCAACAAGACCGGCTGAACCGCGATCCCGGTCTGCGCCAGCGCCTGCGGGGGATTGATGCCGGCGTCGGCGCAGACGGCGGTCTTGAACAGGCAAACCGCTTTTCGCAATCCATAAGAAAAAGCCACCACCCAGAATTCCAGGAGCTTTCCCCATGTCGTCGATTCGCCGTTACGCTTTGGCCGCCCTGGCCAGCGCTGTGTTTGCCGGTTCTGCGGTCGCCAAGGACTACGAGCTGCTCAACGTGTCGTATGACCCGACCCGTGAGCTGTATCAGGATTACAACGCCGAGTTCGTGAAGTTCTGGCAGGAGAAACATGCCGGCGACACGGTGAAGATCCAGCAGTCCCACGGCGGTTCGGGCAAGCAGGGCCGGGCGGTGATCGACGGCCTGCGCGCTGACGTGGTGACCCTGGCGCTGGCCGGCGACATCGACGAAATCGCCAAGCTGGGCAAGACCCTGCCGGCGGACTGGCAGAAGCGCCTGCCGGAGGCCAGCACGCCGTACACCTCGACCATCGTGTTCCTGGTGCGCAAGGGCAACCCCAAGGGCATCAAGGACTGGGGCGACCTGATCAAGAACGACGTGTCGGTCATCACCCCCAACCCGAAGACCTCCGGCGGCGCACGCTGGAACTTCCTCGCCGCCTGGGCCTATGGCCTGAAGGCCAACGGCGGTGACGAAGCCAAGGCCAAGGCCTACGTGCAGACCCTGTTCAAGCATGTGCCGGTGCTGGATACCGGTGCCCGTGGCTCGACCATCACCTTCGTCAACAACGGTCAGGGCGACGTGCTGCTGGCCTGGGAGAACGAAGCGTTCCTGGCGCTCAAGGAAGACGGCGGCGCCGACAAGTTCGACATCGTCGTGCCGTCGCTGTCGATCCTCGCCGAACCACCGGTGGCGGTGGTCGACAAGAACGCCGAGAAGAAGGGCAACGAGCAGATCGCCGAGGCGTACCTCAAGCACCTGTACAGCCCGGCAGGCCAGGAGATCGCGGCGAAGAACTTCTACCGTCCGCGTGACAAGGACGTGGCGGCCAAGTACGCCCAGCAGTTCCCGAAACTGGAACTGGTGACCATCGACAAGGACTTCGGCGGGTGGAAAACCGCGCAGCCGAAATTCTTCAACGACGGCGGCGTGTTCGACCAGATCTATCAGGCGCAGTAATCTGATTTGGCAGCCTGAAAAACTGTAGGAGCGAGCCTGCTCGCGAAGAGGGAGTATCAGTCAACATTCATGTCGCCTGATACTCCACTTTCGCGAGCAGGCTCGCTCCCACATTGTTAGATGTGTTTTTGACCAAGGACTTTTATGTCGCGTCGTATCTCCCCCGTCATACCCGGCTTCGGGCTGACGCTGGGCTACACCTTGGTGTACCTCAGTCTGATTGTGCTCATCCCGCTGGCGGCGATGTTCGTCCACGCCGCCCAACTCACCTGGGATCAGTTCTGGACGATCATCTCCGCCCCCCGCGTGCTGGCCGCCCTGAAGCTGAGCTTCGGCACCGCGTTGTGCGCCGCGGTCATCAACGGCGTCATCGGCACGCTGCTGGCCTGGGTGCTGGTGCGCTACAGCTTCCCCGGCCGCAAGGTGATCGACGCGATGATCGACCTGCCGTTCGCCCTGCCGACGGCGGTGGCGGGCATCGCGCTGACGGCGCTGTACACCCCCACCGGCCTGGTCGGGCAGTTCGCCGCGGACCTGGGCTTCAAGATCGCCTACACCCCCCTGGGCATCACCCTGGCGCTGACCTTCGTGACCCTGCCGTTCGTGGTGCGCACGGTGCAGCCGGTGCTGGCGGACATCCCCCGTGAGGTCGAAGAGGCCGCCGCGTGCCTGGGCGCCAAGCCCTTGCAGGTGTTCCGTCACGTGCTGCTGCCGGCGCTGCTGCCGGCCTGGCTGACCGGTTTCGCCCTGGCGTTCGCCCGGGGCGTGGGCGAGTACGGTTCGGTGATCTTCATCGCCGGCAACATGCCGATGAAGACCGAGATCCTGCCGCTGCTGATCATGGTCAAGCTCGACCAGTACGACTACACCGGCGCCACGTCCATCGGCGTGCTGATGCTGGTGGTTTCCTTTGTCCTGTTGCTGCTGATCAACCTGTTGCAGCGGCGCATCGAAACCCCATAAGGAGGCGCGAACCATGTCCCAACCGTCCATTGCGGCCGCGTCCTCGGCCAACGCCGCCCGTCGCGGCAACGCGGCAGCGCGCCGGACCCTGATCGGCCTCGGCTGGCTGATCTTTGCGCTGTTCCTGTTGCTGCCGCTGTTCATCGTGGTGTCCCAGGGCCTGAAGAACGGCATCGGTGAGTTCTTCACCGCGATCCTGGAGCCGGACGCCTTGTCGGCGCTGAAGCTCACGGTGATCGCCGTGCTGATTTCTGTGCCGCTGAACCTGGTGTTCGGCGTCAGCGCCGCCTGGTGCGTGAGCAAGTACTCGTTCCGCGGCAAGAGCATCCTGGTGACCCTGATCGACCTGCCGTTCTCGGTGTCGCCGGTGATCGCCGGCCTGGTCTACGTGCTGATGTTCGGCGCCCAGGGTCTGTTCGGGCCGTGGCTGCAGGACCACGACATCCAGATCGTGTTCGCCCTGCCGGGCATCGTGCTGGCGACGATCTTCGTCACCGTGCCGTTCGTGGCCCGCGAACTGATTCCGCTGATGCAGGAGCAAGGCACCCAGGAGGAAGAGGCCGCGCGCCTGCTCGGCGCCAACGGCTGGCAGATGTTCTGGCACGTCACCGTGCCCAACATCAAATGGGGCCTGATCTACGGCGTGGTGCTGTGCACCGCCCGGGCCATGGGCGAGTTCGGCGCGGTGTCGGTGGTGTCCGGGCACATCCGCGGGGTCACCAACACCCTGCCGCTGCACGTGGAGATCCTCTACAACGAATACAACCACGTGGCCGCGTTCGCCGTGGCGAGCCTGTTGCTGATCCTGGCGCTCTTCATCCTGCTGCTCAAGCAGTGGAGCGAAAACCGTATCAACCGCCTGCGCACCAGCGCCGCGGAGGAATAATTCATGTCGATCGAAGTGCGTAACGTCAGCAAGAACTTCAACGCGTTCAAGGCGCTGGACAACATCAGCCTGGATATCCACAGCGGCGAGCTGGTCGCCTTGCTCGGCCCGTCCGGCTGCGGCAAGACCACGCTGCTGCGCATCATCGCCGGCCTGGAGACCCCGGACCAGGGCAACATCGTGTTCCACGGCGAGGACGTTTCCGGCCACGACGTGCGCGACCGCAACGTCGGTTTCGTGTTCCAGCACTACGCCCTGTTCCGCCACATGACCGTGTTCGACAACGTCGCCTTCGGCCTGCGCATGAAGCCGAAGAACCAGCGCCCGAACGAAAGCCAGATCGCGGCCAAGGTCCATGAACTGCTGAACATGGTGCAGCTGGACTGGCTGTCGGACCGGTATCCGGAGCAGCTCTCCGGCGGCCAGCGCCAGCGGATCGCCCTGGCCCGCGCCCTGGCGGTGGAGCCCAAGGTGCTGCTGCTCGACGAGCCGTTCGGCGCCCTCGACGCCAAGGTGCGCAAGGAGCTGCGCCGCTGGCTGGCGCGCCTGCACGAGGACATCAACCTGACCTCGGTGTTCGTGACCCACGACCAGGAGGAGGCGATGGAAGTCGCCGACCGCATCGTGGTGATGAACAAGGGCGTGATCGAGCAGATCGGCTCGCCGGGCGACGTCTACGAGAACCCGGCCAGCGATTTCGTCTATCACTTCCTCGGCGACTCGAACCGCTTGCACCTGGGCGGCGACGACCACGTGCTGTTCCGTCCCCACGAAGTGTCGCTGTCGCGCCATGAGCTGGAGGATCACCACGCCGCCCAAGTGCGCGACATCCGCCCGCTGGGCGCCACCACCCGGGTGACGCTGAAGGTCGAAGGCCAGAGCGACCTGATCGAGGCCGAAGTGGTGAAGGACCACGACAGCCTGGTCGGCCTGGCCAAGGGCGAGACGCTGTTCTTCAAGCCGAAGGTCTGGCAGAAGGTCGCCAGTCTCTAAAGGCGAAAGCATCGCCAGCAGGCTGGCTCCCACAGTGAGCCGGTGTGAACACGCAGTGTGTGAGCGATCGGAATCCCTGCGGGAGCCAGCCTGCTAGATGGCCGCGCGGTTCGGATTGACCCGCACCCCGCCCACCCGCGCCTCGATCTGCTCCTTCAGCCCCTGGCGCAGGCCGAGCATGAACGCCAGCTCCACCGTCACGAACAGCGGCCCGACGATCAGCCCGGTCAGGTCATCGACGAACGCCGGTTTGCGCCCTTCGTAATGGTGGCCGACAAACTGGATCGCCCAGCCGATCACGAACATCGCCAGCCCGCTGCCCAGCCACACCAGGGTGCTCTGTTGGGCCAGCGCATGCCCGGCCCAGACCGACAGCGCCATCAGCCCGGTCATCAGCAGGCCGAGACGGAGTTCCAGGCGCAGGTAGAACCACGCCGACGCCAACGCCACCAACACCGCCGGAGAGATCCACAGGGCGCCGACCGGCCATTCGGGCCGCGACAGCAGCACCGCCACCGCCACCACGATCAGCGGGATGCCGACGAAGTGGCTGGCGATGTTGCGCGGGTCGCGGTGGTACGCGGCGTATTGACTCAAATGATCGACGAGGTTTTTCATTGTTGTTCCTCCTGTAGGGTGACCGGATCATGCCTGGGGCACGGCACCCGTTCTGTCAGGCAGGCGACAATCTTTGGGAGCGTTCATGGAAAAGGTCTGGCGCGAGCGTCTGATGCCCGGGCAGTGGTTCAGCCATCTGCCGGCGTCCTTTCAGGATAGCCTGCTGGCGGCGGCCCGGGAGCGGCGGATGGCGGCGGGGCAGCGGTTGTTCAGGCGCGGCGATCCGCCGTGCGGGCTGTACGCGGTGCTCGATGGCGCGGTGCGCATCGGTGCGGTCAGCGAGCACGGCAAGGAAGCGCTGCTGAGCCTGGTGGAGGCGCCCCACTGGTTCGGCGAGATCTGCCTGTTCGACGGCCAGCCGCGCACCCACGACGCCTATGCGGCCGGGTCGTGCACATTGCTGAACATCCCGCAGGCGACCCTGCTCAAGCTGCTCGACGAGCATCCGCTGCACTGGCGTCATCTGGCGTTGCTGATGAGCCAGAAACTGCGCCTGACCTTTATCAACCTCGAACAGCTGAGCCTGCTCCCGGCCCCGGCGCGCCTGGCCCACCGTCTGCTGATGATCGCCGAAGGCTACGGCGAGCTCGACCCGCCCCGCCGCGTGCTGCAACTGCCGCAGGAGCAACTGGCGTCGATGCTGTCGCTGTCGCGCCAGACCACCAACCAGATCCTCAAGGACCTGCAGGGGCAGGGGATCATCGGCTTGGGCTACGGCGAAATCGAGATTCTCGATGCCGAGCGGCTGAGGGCCCTGGCCACGATCTGACAAGTGCGCGGGATCACCTGTGGGAGCGATGGCGTGAGGTCTGTCACCGGCGATGTCGGATCAACGACCGCCATCGCGAGCCGGCTCGCTCCCGCCGTGTGCAGGCGTCAGCGCAACTGATCGCGGAACTGCCCCGGCGTCATCCCCGTCCAGCGCTTGAATGCGCGGCTGAAGCTGCTGGTGTCGGCGAAGCCCAGCAGGTAGCTGATTTCGCTCAGCGAGCAGTGCGGGTCGCGCAGGTGCAGCAGCGCGAGGTTCTCGCGGCTTTCGTTGAGCAGCGTGTCGAACCGGCAGCCTTCGTCCGCCAGGTGCCGCTGCAGGCTGCGCAGGCTCAGGTGCAGGGCCTGGGCGATGCGTTCGGCGCCGGGTTCGCCTTCGGGCAGTTGCTCTTCGATGGCGTCGCGCACCTTGCGCTCCCAGGTCAGCGGCTTGAGCTGGGCGAGGGTGCGGTTGAGCACCGCCTCGTTGTGCTCGGCCAGTTCCGGGTTGGCGTCGTCCAGGTGGCTGTCGAAGTCGGCGAGGGCGAACTCCAACCGGTCTTCTTCGGCGGCGAAATGCACCGGCGCACGGAACACCTTGTGCCACGGGTGGGCGTCGGTCGGTTCCGGGCGGCGCAGGTACACCGCCAGCGGCGCGTAATCGCGGCCCAGGCGGTTGCGGCAGGTGCGCACGTAGATCGCGGCGAAGGCGTCGATGGCTTCGAACGCCGGAGCCGGGTTGCCGGCGGGTACGTTCAGGCGGAAGCGGTAGCGGTCCTCGTCGCGGGTGAGCTCCAGCTCCAGGGCATCGCTGACCACCGGGTGATAGCGCACGATCCGCTCGAACACTTCCCGCAGGCTGCCGCTGGCCACCAGCGCATAGCCCAGGGCATGGAACGTCGTGGGGCTGACGAAGCGCGACACCCGCAGGCCGATGGCCGGGTCGCCGCTGACCTGCACGGCGATCTCCCACAGGCGCGTGGTGCCGGACAGCGGGTAGCGGGCGTTCGGATCGTCCATCAACTGCGGGTCGAGCCCCGCCTGCCGGCACAGGTCGGTGCTGTCGAGCCCCAGCGCGTCGAGTTGCTTGCGCAGGGCACGGGTCCAACTGGCGAGGGAGGTCGGTTCCTTCATGTCGATTGGCGCTTCCGGTCAACAGGTTGGCGTTCTCGGCTACCGCGTCCGGCCCCGCCCCAAGGCAGGATGCGGACATCGATAACCAGAGGATGGAAGCATGCACCGTACTTCTGCAAGTCCCCAGCGACACAATGACACCCAGCGCGCGGCGCACATTCGCCAGGTCGTGCTGGCCAGAGGCGCCGAACTGCGCGAGCGCTACCCCGTTCTGAACCGTCAGGACGCCCTCGGCGCCGGGATCCTGGCCTTCGCGCTGGTGGGGATGACCGCGTCGGCGGCGCTGTACATCACCGGCCACCTGGCCTGGTGGGCGTGCCTGCTGCTCAACGGCTTCTTCGCATCGCTGACCCACGAGCTGGAGCACGACCTGATCCACAGCATGTACTTCCGCAAGCGGCGGGTGCCGCACAACCTGATGATGGCGCTGGTCTGGCTGGCGCGGCCGAGCACCATCAACCCGTGGATCCGCCGCCACCTGCACCTCAACCACCACAAGGTGTCCGGCACCGAAACCGACATGGAAGAGCGGGCGATCACCAACGGCGAACCGTGGGGCCCGGCCCGGCTGCTGATGGTGGGCGACAACGTGATGTCGGCGTTCATCCGCATGCTGCGGGCCAAGACCTGGGCGCACAAGGTCAGCATCCTCAAGCGCTCGCTGAAGGTCTACGCGCCGCTGGCGCTGCTGCATTGGGGCGCGTGGTACGTGTTCCTCGGCTTCCACGGAGCCAACGGCGTCGCCTGGCTGCTGGGCTCGACCATCGACTGGTCGGCGACCACGCTGTCGGTGATGCAGGTGATCGACATCGCCGCCGTGGTGATCATTGGCCCGAACGTGCTGCGCACGTTTTGCCTGCATTTCATCAGCTCGAACATGCATTACTACGGCGATGTGGAGCCGGGCAACGTGATCCAGCAGTGCCAGGTGCTGAACCCTTGGTGGCTGTGGCCGCTGCAGGCGTTCTGCTTCAACTTCGGCAGCACCCACGGGATCCATCATTTCGTGGTCAAGGAGCCGTTCTACATCCGTCAGATGACCGCACCGGTGGCGCACAAGGTGATGCGCGAGATGGGGGTGCGGTTCAACGACTTCGGCACGTTCGGGCGGGCGAACCGGTTTGTGCGCAAAGAAGGCGCGGTGGTGCGGGAGGAGGCGGGTACGGCCAGGGCCTGAGGGGAGAACTCACTGGCGCCATCGCCAGCAGGCTGGCTCCCACAGGTACTGCGCAGATACACAGCAACGCAGATCACTCCGGAGCCCTGTGGGAGCGTGTCTGCAAGCGATGGGGCCGGTACGGCCAGCGCTTCCGGCATCTGACCCTCCGCCATCGCCAGCAGTGTGAGAGCGGGCGTGCTCCAGGCGCCCTCAATCCGGCTGGAACGGCGACTCGCTCAGGATCACTCCGGTCTCTTCCACGTAGCGCTGCCAATGGCCGATCAAGGCCTCAAGTTTCTCCGGCCGCTCCTGCGCCAGGTCGTGGATCTCCCCCGGATCCGCCGCCAGGTCATAGAGCTGCCAGGTCGCCGGCCCCACCGGGCCCGGGATGTAGACCGCTTTCCAGTGCCCCTGGCGGATCGCCCGGCGCCCGAACAGCTCCCAGCCGGTGACGGTGTGTTCGTCATGCACCTGCGCCGTCTCGCCGGACAGGAAGCCCAGCCACGATTTGCCCCGCAGCGGCGCCACCGGTTTGCCGCGCCACTGCTTGCCGGGATGGCGCACGCCGGCCAGGTCGAGGATGGTCGGGGCGATGTCCATGACCGTGCCGAAGCCGTGGCTGATCTGCCCGCCGACCGGCAGCGGCGGGTAATGCAGCAGCGCCGGCACGCGGATCCCGCCTTCGGTGGTGAAGGCCTTGAACAGCCGCGACGGCGCCGTGGCCACCTGGGCCCAGCTCGGCCCGTACCAGACGTAGGAGTTGGCGCGGCCGATGTTGTCCAGGCTGTTGTCGTAGTGCCGGTCGAGGAAGGTCAGCAGCTGCGGGCCGAATTTCGGGAAGGCCTCCAGCAGCGCGCCTTCGGCGCCGTTGTCGGACATGAACAGAATGAACGTGTTGTCGAGCTGCCCCTGCTGGCGCAGGTAGTCGACGACCCGGCCGATGTTCCAGTCCATGCGCTCGACCATCGCCGCGTAGACCTCCATGGCCCGGGCGGAGATCTGCCGTTGCCGGTCGCTCAAGGCGTCCCACTGCGCGTTCAGCTGGATCAGCGGATGCGGCTCGACGTCCGTCTCGATCAACCCCAGCGCCTTGAGTTTCTCTAGCCTTTCGAGGCGCAGGGCCTCGGGGCCGGCGTCGTAGCGGCCGCGGTACTTTTCGACGATCTCAGCCGGCGCCTGCAACGGCCAGTGCGGCGCGGAAAACGGCAAGTAGGCGAAGAACGGTCGGGTCTGGTCACGTTCCTTCAGGTAGTGCAGCAGCTTGTCGCCGAACGCATCGGAGGAATAGAAGTCCTTGGGCAACGCGTCGAGGAAGGTATCGTCCTCGATGTACAGCGCCGGGGTGGACTTGAGCAGGCGCGGCGTGTCGTCCTGGTACGGCGGCTCGAAACCGTAGTGGTTGGCCGCGCCCGGCAGCAGCGAGAACGAACGCTCGAAACCCCGGGCGTGGGGGGCCAGCTCGGCGGTCAGGCCCAGGTGCCACTTGCCGCTCATCAGGGTTTGGTAGCCCGCTTCGCGCAGCAGCTCCGGCAGCGCCACCACGCGGTCGTTGAGGTGGCCCTCGTAGCCGGGCTTGCCGATCAGGTCCGGCGTCAGCGCCTCGGCCATGGTGCCGATCCCGGCGATGTGGTGGTCGGTGCCGGTGAGCAGCATCGAACGGGTCGGCGAGCAGGTCGGCGCGGTGTGGAAATCGGTCAGGCGCAGGCCGTTCTCGGCCAGGGCATCGAGGTTCGGCGTGGCGATCTCGCCGCCGAAGGCGCCGATGTCGGAGAAGCCGAGGTCATCGGCCAGGATCACCAGGAAATTGGGGCGTTGCGGCATCGGCAGACTCCTGTTCAGTAGGCAATGAAAGACAGCGGCAGATCGCGGATCTGCACCGCCGGGGCAGGCAGGTAGTGACCGTCGCCGGTCAGTTCGTGCAGCAGTTCCTCGCGCAGTTGGTGGAAGTCGAAGCCGCTGCGCTGGCGCGGACGGGGCAGGGCGATGTCCACCACTTGCTTGATTCGTCCCGGCCGCGGCTCCATCACCACCACCCGGTCGGCCAGGAAGATCGCTTCCTCGACATCGTGGGTGACCAGGATGGTGGTGATCTTCGCCCGGTCGCGGATGGCCAGCAGTTCGTCCTGCATCTGCTGGCGGGTCAGCGCGTCGAGGGCGCCGAAGGGTTCGTCGAGCAGCAGGATCCGCGGGCTCGCCACCAGCCCGCGGGCGATGGCCACGCGCTGCGCCATGCCGCCGGAGAGCTGGTGCGGGTAGGCGCGGGCGAAGTCGCGCAGGCCCACCAGTTCGATGAAACTGTCGATGCGCCGCTGCTTCTCGGCGGCGCCGAGGGGCTCGTTGACCAGGCCCAGGCCGATGTTGTCGGCCACCGTCAGCCACGGGAACAGGCGGTGCTCCTGGAACACGATGCCGCGTTCGCTGCCGACGCCGGTGACGGCCTTGCCGGCCACGGTGATCTGCCCGCGGAACGCGGTGTCCAGGCCCACCAGCAAGCGCAGCAGGGTGGATTTGCCGCAGCCGCTGGAGCCGACGATGGCGACGAACTCGCCCTCGGCGATGTCGAGGTTGAATTCGCGGATCGCCTCCAGTTCGAAGCCGTCGACGTCAAAGGATTTGCCGACGTGGGTGAAGCTGACAATCGGTGCGTTCATGCGTGTCTCCAGCGGGTGGCGCGGATTTCCAGGCGTTGGCCGATGAGGTTGAGGAGGGCGCCGGTGAGGCCGACCAGCAGCATTCCGGCCATGATCAGGTCCATGCGCAGCAGTTGCTGGGCGCCGATCATCTGGCTGCCGATGCCGCCGTTGGACGGCATGAAATATTCGGCGCCGATGGTGCCGAGCCAGGCGTAGATCAGGCTCAGGCGCAGGCCGGCGAAGATGCCCGGAGCCGCGCCCGGCAGCACCAGCCGGCGCAGGCGCTGGCCGAGGTTCAGGCGCAGCGCCTGCGCCGCCTCGTTGAGCTGCGGCGACAGGTTGGCGATGCTGCGTTGGGTGGCGACGAACAGCGGGAAGAACGCGGCGAGGGCCACGAACACCCACTTGGCCAGTTCGCCCAGGCCGAACCACGCGGTGAGCAGCGGCACCCAGGCGAAAATCGCGATCTGCCGCAGGGCAGCGAGGGTCGGGCCGACCAAGCGTTCGGCGCTGTGCGACAGGCCCAGCAGCAAGCCCAGCGCCAGGCCGAGCCCGCCGCCGATCAGCAGGCCGCCCAGGGTGCGGCCCAGGCTCAGGGCCATGCCGCCGATCAGCGTGCCGTCGCGCAGGCCGTTACGGGTGGCCTCCAGCACGGTCAACGGGCTGACCAGGAGGTTGGCGTCGATCCACTGCCCGTCGCTCGCCGCCTGCCACAGCGCCAGCAGGCCCAGGGGCAGCAGCCACGGCTGCAGCCGTTGCCAGCCGCGGTAGCGCGGGCCCCGGCGGATTTCGGCGGTGGCCGGGTGCGGCCAGTGCACCAGCCGGCTGTCGAGCAGGCCGATGCCGCGGTCCATCGCCACGCCGAACAGGCCGATGACCACGATGCAGACGAACACGATGTCGAGCATGAACAGCTGCCGCGCCCAGACCATCAGGTAGCCGATGCCTTCGCTGGAGGCCAGCAGCTCCACCGCCAGCAGCGACGTCCAGCCGGCGGCCAGGGCCAGGCGCACGCCAGCCATGAACGCCGGCAGCGCAGCGGGCAGGATCAGGCGGCGGATCAGCAAGTGCGGCGGCAGGCGCAGCACGGTGGCGGCTTCGCGCAGCTTCGGTTGCGCATCGCGCACGCCGACCAGCGTGTGCAGGGTCACCGGCACCACGATGGCCTTGACCAGCACCACCAGCTTGAGCGTTTCGCCGATGCCGAAGACCACCATGAACAGCGGGATCCACGCCAGCGTCGGCACCTGGGCGAGCCCGGCGAACGTCGGGAATATCAACCGTTCGAGCGGCCGGCTGAAACCCAGTGCCGCGCCCAGCGCCGCGCCTATTGAAACGCCGGCCAGCAGGCCCCAGAGCAACCGCTGCAGGCTGATCCACAAATGGTTCCACAACTCACCCCGGGACAGTTCGAGCGCACTGCTCCAGACCAGCGACGGTGCCGGCAGGATCTGCTCGCTCATCCATTGGCTGCGCGCCGCCAGCCACCAGAGGGCGAACAGGCTGAGCGGCAGCAGCCAGGGCAGCAGGCGTTGGCTCAGCGTCGGCCAGGGCCGCCGGGGTTTGAGCGACGGCGCCGGCAGCGGCAGGCTGAGCAGGGAATCTCGGGCCATGGTTGACCTCCGTTGTCGGGTTGCATGGCAGACCGCTGCGTGTGCGGAAGCGGTGTATGCAAAATCGATATATAAACAACTGATTCAATGCTATCGGGAGATAAGCCAGACCATTTAAGGCCTCCAGCCCTGACGCATCCAATGCATTCGGAGAATATTTTCGATGCTGTTTTTGCATACGGGCCCAGGAGCCCCGACGCCGCCTGCTTAGCTTAAAAAGCTATAAAAATGTGCATTTATAGTATTTATGTGCAGAAGGCCATTGCGCCTACGTTCGGCTCCTCAATGCCCGCCGCAATCAGGAGCCGCGCCCATGAACCTTCCCTTCAAACGTGTCACCCGTCTGTTTGCCGCCTCTGCGCTGGCGGGGTTGTTCGCCTTCACCGCCCACGCCGATGAACTCAAGGAAATCCGCATCGCCGTGCCCGACCTCAGCGCCGGCACCCAGCACAGCGGCGGCGGCATCGTCGACGTGCTGCGCCATCAGCAGGTCTTCGAGAAGGCTTTCGCCGAGCAGGGGATCAAGATTCAGTGGAGCTTCTTCAAGGGGGCGGGCCCTGTGATCAACGAGGCGTTCGCCAACGGCCAGGTGGATCTGGCCTACCTGGGCGACCTGGCGGCGATCATCGGCAAGTCCAACGGTCTCGACACCCGCCTGCTCAGCGCGACCGCCCGTGGCGTGAAGCAGTACCTGGGCGTGGTGCCGGGGTCGGGGATCAAGACGCTGCAGGACCTTAAAGGCAAGCGCGTGGCGATCTTCCGCGGCACCGCGACGCAGCTGTCGTTCGATGCGGCGCTGGCCAGCCAGGGCCTGAGCGAGAAGGACGTGAAAGTCATCAACCTCGACTTCAACGCGGCGGTCGCCGCCCTGGCGGCCAAACAGATCGATGCGTCGTGGGGCAGCTCCGGGCTGACCGCGCTTCAAGCCAAGGGACTGGCCGAACTGCCGCTCAACACCAAGGACTTGGGCGGCGCCGGCAGCGTGCAGGCGGTGCTGGTGGGCACCGGCAAGTTCGTCGATGCCCATCCCGACGTCGTGGCCAAGCTGCTCAAGGCCCAGCAGCAGGCGGTAGACTGGCTGACCCAGGACAGCAACAAGGACGCCTATGTGCAGTTGGTCTCGGGGTTGGCGAGCTATCCGCCGGTGATCCTGACCCAGGACCTGAAGGATCAGAGACTGAGCGAAGTGTTCCCCTCGACGCTGGATCCGGTGTTCCTCGGCAAGCTGCAGGACGCGGTGGATCTGGCGGCGCAGCAGAAGCTGATCCGCAAGCCGTTCAAGGTCAATGACTGGGTAGCGCCGGGGCTGGCGGCTGCCGGGCTCTGAACCGGTGGCGGCAGGGCTGGCCTCATCGCCAGCAGGCTGGCTCCCACAGGGACGTGGATGACAGCCCTAGACCGCGACGCCGAGGGCCTGCCTGTCCAGCGTCACCAGCGTCTCGATCATCGCCCGCGCCGCCGGCGACAGGCGGAAGCCGGTGCGGCTGACGATCCCGCACCGGGCGTTCATGCTTTCCAGGTTCTGCGGCAGGTTGCGCCAGTGCAGCAGTGCCAGCGAGCCTTGGGCGATGTCCTGTTCGAACGCCTCTTCGGTGCCCACGCCGATGGCGTTGGACTGCAGTACCACCTTGACCAGCGCCGGGAAATGCTCGGTCTCGATGGTCGGTGAAAAGTCGACCCGGCCGCTGAGGTTCGCCAGCAGTTTGCGGATGCCCGGCGGGATCAGCGTGGTCGCCAGCGGGTAGTCGAACATGTCGTTGGTCGACAGGCTTTCCTTGGCCAGCAGCGGATGCCCCGGCCGGCAGAAGAATACCCCGCGCTTGGGCGTCAGCGCCTGGGTCTGGAAGTTGGGGTCGGCTTCGAAATGGCGGATGTCGGCGATGAAGAATTCGATCTCCTCGCGGCTCAGGGCGCGGCTGAGCTTTTCCCAGTTGTCCACCTGAAAGCAGGTGCGCACCTTGGGGTGCGAATTGACGAACTGCGCCACCGCATCCGGCACCAGTTTCACCGCCGGCGCAGGGCCGCAGCCGAAGCGCAGTTCGCCGGCGTCGAGCTTGGTCATCTGTGTCACTTCGGCGCTGAGCAGCGCCGCGCCCTGCACCAGGGTGAGGGCGTGCTGCAACACCACTTGGCCTTCCGGGGTGGGGCGCAGATCCTTGTTGCCGCGGTCCACCAGCACGCAGCCGAACTCTTGCTCCAGCCCTTGGATGCTGCGGCTGAACGCCGGTTGGGTGATCCCCATCGCGTCCGCCGCGCGGACGAAGCTGCGGTGTTCGTTGAGGGCGATGAAGTAGCGCAATTGGCGAAGATCCATATGCTTTTCCGGCATCCTAAAAATAGCGCGAAGGCATTTGCGACGAGGGTTGATCGAGGTTTTAAATGCAAGCTCTTATTCCGTCAACGAAGCACGTGAATATCTATTAGATGTAAATGGAATATAGATAGAGCGTTGCTTCGCTGCCGGCCAACCGCAAGCAGATGATGAGGGTCGATCCATGAGCAATGCCGCACTCGCTGTAAAACCCGCTGTCCAGGCGCTGGACATCCATCCGGTGGCCGGCCGCATCGGCGCCGAGATCCGTGGCGTGCAACTGTCCGGTGAGCTGGACGCCGCCACCGTCGAAGCCATCCAGCAGGCGCTGGTGCAATACAAGGTGGTGTTCTTCCGCGAGCAGACCCAGCTCGACGACCAGCGCCAGGAGGCGTTCGCCCACTTGCTCGGCGAACCGGTGGCGCATCCCACCGTGCCGTCCCGCGAGGGCACCCGCTACCTGCTGGAGCTGGACGGCGCCGAGGGCCAGCGCGCCAACTCGTGGCACACCGACGTGACCTTCGTCGAGGCCTACCCCAAGGCCTCCATCCTGCGTTCGGTGGTGGCGCCGGCCTTCGGCGGCGACACCCTGTGGGCCAACACCGCCACCGCCTACAGCGAACTGCCGGCGGAGCTGCGGGAGCTGGCGGACAAACTGGTGGCCGTGCACAGCAACGAGTACGACTACGCGGCGGTGAAGCCGCACGTGTCGGCGGAGAAGCTGGAGCGCTACCGCAAGATCTTCACCTCGACCGTGTACGAGACCGAACACCCGGTAGTGCGGGTGCACCCGGTCAGCGGCGAGAAGAGCTTGCTGCTGGGGCATTTCGTCAAACGCATCAAGGGCTATTCCCAGGCCGATTCGGCGCACCTGTTCGGGTTGCTGCAGAGCCATGTGATCCGCCAGGAGAACACCGTGCGCTGGCGCTGGAAGGCCGGCGACGTGGCGATCTGGGACAACCGTTCGACCCAGCATTACGCGATCGACGACTACGGCACCCAGGACCGGGTGGTGCGCCGCGTGACGCTCAAGGGCGAAGTGCCGGTGGGGGCTTCCGGGCAGCGCAGCCGGACCGTCAAAGGGGCTGAAAGCGTCGGTGCCTGACCCGACCCTTTCGCAGGCAAGTCGATGGGGCGGCCAACGAAGTGGCCGCCTTCACCACACGCCGATCTGCACGGCTTTCTCAGTGCCGGGCTCGCCGTAGCGGAACCGTTGCCCGCGCTCATCGATTTCCCGGTGGCTGATGGTGGTGCGCCGCTTCAGCCCGCGCAGCCACTCGAACAGATACCCCGCATGTTCCTCCCGCACCGCCGCGTACGCCGGATCCTCCCCTAGGTCGCGCAGTTCCTGCGGGTCGTTCGACAGGTCGAAAAGTTGCGGCCGGAAGCCGTCGTAGGCCAGGTATTTCCAGCGTTCGCTGCGCACCATGGTCATGCGGCAGCGGTCGATGGGCCGGCCCAGCCGCTCCCGCGCCGGGGCCTGGAAGGCGTAGTCGTATTCGCTGATCGCGTAACGGCGCCACGCGGGACGCTCGCCGTGCAGCAGGGGAATCAACGAGCGCCCTTCCAGCCGGTGCTCGGCACCCGGCAGGCCCAATGCCTCCAGGAACGTCGGCAGCGCGTCGATGGTTTCCGTCAGTCGTTCGTCCACCGAGCCCCGAGTGATGTCCGCCGCCGCGCGCGGGTCGCGCACGATCAGCGGCACGCCCACCGCCTGCTCCAGCAGGAACTCCTTTTCCCCCAGATAGTGGTCGCCGAGAAAGTCGCCGTGATCGCTGGTGAACACGATCAGCGTGTCCTCCCAGTGCCCGTTGCTTTGCAGGAAATCGAACAATCGGCCGAGGTGGTCATCGATCTGCTTGACCAGGCCCATGTACGCAGGAATGACGTTCTGCCGTACTTCATCCCGGGAGAAGTTCAGGCTTTCTTCGTGTTGGCGGAAGGCGTTGTAAACCGGGTGGTTGCTGGCGTTTTCGGGGGCGGCGCGCACCGGTTCGAGAATCGATTTCGTACTGTACAAGGCGTGGTACGGCGATGGTACGATATAAGGCCAATGAGGCTTTATGAAGGATAGGTGCAAACACCAGGATTGCCCGTTTTGTTCGTTGATGAAGTCGATGGCGCGATCGGTGGTGAAAGCGGTCTCCGAATGCCGTTCGGGGATGCGGGCCGGCAAGTGCGCATGGCGCATGTGCCAGCCGCTGAGGATTGCGCCGCTCTCGCCTTCGGCGGCGTTGGCCCAGTCGTGCCAGGGGTTGCGGCCGCCGAAGCCGTGGCTGCGCAGGTAATGGGTGTAGGGGGCGGATTCGCGCTTGTCGTCGAACAGCGGGTCGTCGGGGTAGATGCCGTCATGCCGCAGGTAAGGCTCGAAGCCGACTTCGTTGAGCGCCCGGGCATGGTCGCCGTCGGGATCGAGCGCCAGCCGCTGCAGGCCGTCCAGGTTCGGCGTCGCGTGGGTCTTGCCCACCAGCGCGGTGCGGATGCCGTGGGGGCGCAGGTAGTCGCCGAGGGTCAGTTCATCCAGCGGCAGCGGCACTGCGTTCCAGGCCACCTGGTGGCTGCTGACGTAGCGCCCGGTGTAGGCCGACATCCGCGACGGGCCGCAGATCGTGCCTTGGGTGTAGGCACGGCTGAAGCGCACGCCGGTGGCGGCGAGGCGGTCGATGTTCGGGGTGTGCAGGTGCGGATGGCCGTAGCAGGACAGGTAATCGCGGCGCAGTTGGTCGCACATGATGTACAGCACGTTGCGCACGGGTTTTGGCGGGTTGGGCATGGGGCTCACCGGTCAGAGGGACAGGCGGCTTTTTTCGCTGCGGTCGGGGCCGTTCGGCAAGTGCATTCGGGGAATGCCGGTCATGCAGGGATTGCATCGGCTCGGCGATCTTGCCCCGATCCTGCGGTGCCTTTACTGACGCCATCGCCTGCCTGCTGGCGATGGCGGCGGATCAGACCGCCAGCCCGTCGAGGGAGCACATCCCTTCGTCCAGCGCATCGATCTCGCGGATCTGCGCCACCATCGCCTCGGCCAGCGGTGACAGGCGATAGCCCGCCCGGCTGACGATCCCGTAGCGGGTGTACAGCTCCTCCAGGTCATCGGCCAACCCTTCGATCTTCAGGCACACCAACTCGTCCCGGGCCCGGTGCAGCGCGTCGGAGTATTCGCCGACGATACCCACCGCATCCGAGCGCAGCACCACGCCGAGCAGGCTGGCGCTGTTTTCGCATTCGACGTTCGGCGTGAAGTCCGGGCGGCCGCTGAGGTCGACGATCACTTTGCGCAGGTTAGGCGGGCGGATGCTCACCGCCATCGGATAACTCATCAACTCGGCGGCGCTGACCCGCTCCCGCGCCGCCAACGGATGCCCGGCGCGGCAGCAGAAATGCCATTTGCGCGGACGCAGGCGGTGGGTCAGGTAGTCCGGATCGGCCTCGAAATGCCGGGTGTCGGCGACGAAGAACTCGAACTCTTCGCTGTGCAGGCGTTTGTTCAGGCTCTGCCAGTCATCGACCTGGTAATGCACACGCGCCTTGGGGTAGCGCCCGATGAAGCGGCCGACGGCCCGGGGGATGAGCCCCGCCGCCGGCGCCGGGCCGCAGCCGAAGCGCAGTTCGCCCGCTTCGAGGCCGTTGAACTGGCTGATCTCGTTGGCCATCTGTTGCGCGCCGCTGACCAGCCGTCGCGCATGCTCCAGCAGCACCAGGCCTTGCTTGGTCGGTGGCAGATCCTTGCGCCCCCGGTCGACCAATTGGCAGCCGACGCTGTGCTCCAGCGCCTGGATGCTGCGGCTGAACGCGGACTGCGACAGGTTCACCGCCTGCGCGCCGGCGACGAAGCTGCGTTGTTCGGCAAGGGCGATGAAGTGACGTAACTGTCGCAAGTCGATATGCATTTTTCACATAAAAAATATCCGGGAAATGCATTGGATATGCATTAGGTCGACTCCTTATAAAGGCAATCTCTTATGCAGTAAAAGTTTGTAAATCAATATACAAATAACTTTGAAGAATATGCAGCGCCGGATCGGCCTGTGCGTTCTTTGACCAGGAGCCGCCTCATGAGTCCGTTGAACCCCGCCACTGCGCTGCCGCCCCGACGGCTCAAACGCTTGCCCTTGGCCTTGTTGCTGGCCGGGAGCGCCAACTGGAGCGCGGGCTACGCCGCCGATCCGCAAACCCCGGCGCCCGTTCCGGCCGGCAAGGGCGCCACTGCCGATTCACAGTTGGAAACCGTGACCGTCACCACCCGCCGCCGCGAGGAAAGCGCCCAGGATGTGCCGACGCCGATGAGCGTGGTCAGCGGCCAGACCCTGGAGACCCAGCGGGTGTACCGGATCCAGGATCTTCAGCAACTGGTGCCCAGCGTCAACGTCGCCTACATGCATGCGCGCCAGTCCAGCGTGTCGATCCGCGGCCTGGGCAACAACCCGGCCAGCGACGGGCTCGAAGGCAGCGTCGGGCTGTACATCGACAACGTGTACCTGGGCCGTCCGGGGATGGCGGTCTTCGACCTGATGGACATCGAGCAGCTCGAAGTGCTGCGCGGGCCCCAGGGCACGCTGTTCGGCAAGAACACCACCGCCGGGGTGATCAACATCGGCACCCGCGCACCGAGCTTCACCCCGGAACGCAGCATCGAGACCTCGGTCGGCGAGGATGGCTACTTCCAGACCAAGGGCACGATTTCGGGGCCGCTCAACGATCAGTTGGCCGGGCGCTTTTCCGCCTACCGCACCCGCAGCGACGGCGACATCAAGAACGAGTTCAACGGGCACGACCTCAACGGCGGTTCCCGCGACGGTTTCCGCGCGCAGTTGCTGTTCAAGCCCAACGAGTCCTTCAACCTGCGCTGGATCGGCGACTACAACGAAGAGGACTCCAGCGCCGGCACCCGCGTGCTCTACAGCACCGGGCCGACCATCAACGGCGTGAACGTCTATTCGGCACGGGCAGCGGCTGCGGGCGCGACCCTGGTCAACGGTTCGCACCGCAAGGTCAACCTGGACAACGACCAGCACGTCACCGTGCACCAGGGCGGCACGTCGGTGGAGGCCAACTGGACGCTGCCGAGCGATTTCACCCTGACCTCGGTCAGCTCCTACCGGTTCTGGAACTTCACCCCGCGCAACGACGACGGTCTCAATGTCCCGGCCACCTACAACGCCGGGGTGTCGGTGGAGGACAAGCAGTATTCCCAGGAATTGCGCCTGGCGTCGCCCAAGGGCGAGTTCTTCGATTACGTGCTTGGCGCCTACTACTTCGGCTCGGACCTGGACAACAAATCCTTCGCCTACTACGGCCCGCAGGCGGACATCTGGAACGGCACGCCGCGCGGTGCGCTGGCCAACGTCGACACGGTCGGCCACGGCCACATCAAGACCGACAGCTTCGCGCTGTTCGCCCAGGGCACCTGGCACCTGACCGAACGCCTGGACTTCACCGCCGGGGTGCGCGGCACCTACGAAGAGAAGAACGCCTGGGTCGACCGCGACGTGCCCCGTGGCGGCGCTGCGGTGACCGGCGCGGCGGCCACGGCGCGGCGCGGGCGGGTCGGCGCCTACGATTCCGGCGACCTCAACCAGTACAGCTCCAGCCCCTCCGGACTGCTCAACCTGAGCTACCGGTTCAGCGATGAACTGCTGGGCTACGCCACGCTGTCCCACGGCGAAAAGTCCGGCGGGGTCAACCTGGTGGTCGGATCGGCGCCGACGGCAGGTGCCGATTCGCTGCTGATCGGCACCGAACGCGCCAACAACGCCGAGCTCGGTTTCAAGAGCACGCTGTGGGATCGCCGCCTGCAACTCAACGCCAACGTGTTCTGGACGCAGGTCAACGCCTACCAGACCAACGCCTACGACGACGTCAACCGCGTGCAGTACCTGACCAACGCCGGTTCCGTGCGCTCGCGCGGGGTCGAGTTCGACAGCACGGTGATCCCGCTGCGCGGCCTGACGCTGAACTTCAACGGCTCCTTCAACGACGTCAGCTACCTCTCGTACAAGGATGCGCCGTGCCCGCCGGAAGTCAGCCTCGCGCCCGGAGCCCCGGCCTCTTGCGACCTCAGCGGCCACCAAGTGGTCGGCGCCTCGAAATGGATCGGCAACGCCAACGGCGAATACAAGTGGAACCTGGACAACGGCTTCGAACCCTATGTCACCGCCAGCTACGCGTTCCGCTCCAAGGCGGTGGGCACGGTGGAGGACTCGGACTTCGGCCAGATCCCGAGCTACGCGGTGGTCAACTTCTCCACCGGCCTGCGCGGCGACTTCAACCAAGGCCAGTGGGACGTGTCGCTGTGGCTGAAGAACGCCTTCGACAAGACCTACTACACGACCCTGTGGACGGGCGGCAACGGTGGCTATGAGGGCCTGCTCGGCACCCCGCGGACGTTGGGTGTGACGGGCCGTTATGACTTTTGACGGGGCGTGTCGATATGACAGTTATGACAGCCGTTATACATCGGCGGCAGGGGTGTAGAGGTTTGTCGGAGGAGGCTTAATACTTTGGTGCAAAGTATGCCGGGTGCTCATAGTTGTTATTGCGAATTCGTTGGTAAATAGCCCGTTATATGCGTGGACAATCGCTCATTCTCGAACCATCCTGAGTGCCGTGAGTTTCCAGGAGGAAACTTGCTCTCATCGGAAGATACTTAACCAACGATTAAGGAAATCTCGTTATGTCGAGCATTAATGGCACTTATGTAAACGCTAACGCTGGCGCCAAACTGACGATTACCGATGGCAACGACTCCAACGGCACCTTCAGCGGCCGGTTCAGCCAGAACGGCGTGAACTACGACATCGCATACGGGCACTACCACTTCCAGAACAGCACCGGGCAGCCTACGATCATCACCTTCGCGGCCCTCAACGACGGCACCGGCTATCAGGCCTGGACACTGTTCTCGCCAGACCACAACTACTCGAAAGTGCGCGCGGTGGGTTCGCGCAACAACTTTGACGGCGACGTGGTCGGCCTGGCCGGGGAGTTCGTGAAACAATAATGACGCCGCAGTAATAAAAGCCGATGCATTAACCTGCATCGGCTTTTTTGTTTTCTTTCATGAAACAGCAACTATTCATTTCGCATTAGTTGTCCCCGCTTCTTGGGTCGCCTGTAAAACACATGCCTTGGATGAATACTTTTCATGCCTCAAAGGCATGCGGTTTTCCATCCTCCGCTACAGCCCTTGCGGGACGTGGTCTTGGCGGAAATGACCGTTTCTTATATTCCATATAAGTCTATTCATAACATCAAAGATTACTTTCGGAGATAAGCGACTGGCCTAATGATGGGGCCGTCGATGGGCCGTGGGGGATTCAACAAGCGGTTGTCGGCAGCTTTGGCAGAACGAGAACGCAAAAGAGACCGCAGGGAGTGAATCAATGGGCAATGTCCAGACCGCCGCCGCACAGGAGGTGCTGTGGCGCCAGGCGCCGAGCGGCGAATTGGTCGGTCTCGGCCGGCCTCACCGGGTGCCGCTGGGGCAGTTGCGTCTGCAGCGCTCGCCCAAAGGCATCCTGAGCCGGCGCGAAACGATCCTGCTCGGCGTGCTGGCCCTGGTGGTGCATGGCGCGGTGATCTACTGGGTCGGCCGGCAGCCGACCCCGGCGCTGCCGGTGGTGCCGCCGCAGGTTCCGCCGATGACCATCGAGTTTTCGCGTCCGGCGCCGCCGGCGCCTCCTGTGGTCGAGCCACCGCCGCCGGCGCCCGTGGTCGAACCGCCTCCGCCGGTGGAAGACGAACTGGCGGTGAAGCCGCCGCCGAAAAAACCGGTGCCGAAGCCGATTCCTAAACCGGTCGCCAAGCCTGTGCCCAAACCTGCGCCCAAGGCGGTCGAGCAACCGCCGGCACCGCCGCAGCCGGCTGCTCCGGTCGCGGCACCTACGCCGCCCGCGCCGCCTGCGCCCGCACCGGTCACACCGGCCTCGGCCAATGCCGCTTACCTGAAGAACCCGGCGCCGGAATACCCGTCGCTGGCCCAGCGCCGCGGCTGGGAAGGCACCGTGCTGCTCAGGGTGCACGTGTTGGCCAGCGGCAAGCCGGGCGAGATCCAGATCCAGAAAAGCAGCGGCCGGCAACAGCTCGACGACGCGGCGCTGGAGGCCGTGAAGCGCTGGAGCTTCGTGCCGGCCAAGCAGGGCGATGTCGCCCAGGACGGCTGGGTCAGCGTCCCCATCGATTTCAAGATTCACTGAACCGAAACCAAATTCGCGCGAAACGTTTATACGAGGGAATGCACCATGACGTTACTGGCCTCTCCACTGGAATCCATCGAAAGCGCAGTGATCTGGCTGCTGGTGGCCTTTTCCGTCGCCACTTGGGGACTGGCGCTGCTCAAGGCTGTGCAGTTCGGCCGCCTGAAGGCCCAGGACCGCAGGTTTCACAAACGGTTCTGGGCGGCGTCGAGCCTGGATTCCGCCGCCGAGCTGAGCGAGACCCAGCCCGGCGCCGCCGCTCGGGTGGCCCAGGCCGGCTATGCGGCGATCCAGGTGGGCGAGGCGCCGGCGGCGGATCTGAGCCAGGCGATCAATCACCAGGATCGCCTGGAGCGTGCCTTGCGCCAGCAGATCGTGCGCGAGCGGCGTTCGCTGGAAACCGGTCTGGCGGTGGTCGCGAGCATCGGCAGCACCTCGCCGTTCATCGGCCTGTTCGGCACGGTGTGGGGGATCATGGAGGCGTTGAAGGGCATCAGCGCGGCGGGGTCGGCGAGCCTGGAAACGGTGGCCGGGCCCATCGGTGCGGCACTGGTCGCCACCGGCGTGGGGATCGCCGTCGCGGTGCCGGCGGTGCTGGTTTACAACTACTTTCTGCGGCGCCTGAAGCTGACCGCGGCGGATCTGGACGACTTCGCCCATGACTTCTACAGCCTGGCGCAGAAGAGCGCGTTCCGCGTGCTGATCCACCCGACCGCCCAGCGCGCCGCGGTGGCCGGCGGTGCGGCGAAAGTGAAGGAGGCGTCCTGAGATGGCCTTCTCCACGCAAGACAGTGACGAGGTGCTGAGTGAGATCAACGTGACGCCGCTGGTGGACGTGATGCTGGTGCTGCTGGTGGTGTTCATCGTCACCGCGCCGCTGCTGACCAACGCGATACCGATCAACCTGCCCAAGACCGAAGCGGTGGCGCCGGTGGAGCAGAAGGATCCGCTGGTGGTGAGCATCGACGGGGCCGGCAAGCTGTTCATCAACAAGGATGAAATCCAGCCGGATCTGCTGGAGTTCAACCTCAAGGCCGCCAAGGCCAAGGATGCGGAAGTCCGCGTGCAGCTGCAGGCGGACGACGGCGTGAACTACGGCGAAGTGGCGCGGGCCATGGCGTCGATCGAGCGGGCCGGCATCACCAAGCTGTCGGTGATCACCGCGCGGTGAACGAATGTCGATTTTTCCGGGGCCGTCTCCTTGGCAGGGTGCGGCCCCTTTTTTATTCCCGTCTTCTTTGCGCCGCCGCTCCCTGCAGGCGCGAGCCTGCTCGCGAAGGGGCGGTGCAGGTCGCCAACGGCGGTATTCGCAAGCAGGGTCGCGCCGGCAAAGTCATCGCTTGATATGTATTTTAGGTATTAATAAATAGTTTCTTATTCCTTAACGAATATAACTCTCGTCCCTATACTCGACCAGGAACAGACACGACGCAGGAGAGCATCCCCATGCGCAACGAACCGATTCGTTACCTGATTGTGCCGGGCTGGCAAGGATCGCCAGAGGATCATTGGCAAACCCATTGGCAGAACAGCCTGCCCAACAGCGCCCGGGTGGAGCAGGCCGACTGGCTGACGCCCCGGCGTGAGGACTGGGTGGCGGCACTGGCCGAGGCGATCGCCGCCGACAGCACGCCGGTGATCCTGATTGCGCACAGCCTGGGCTGCATCACCGTTGCCCATTGGGCGGCCAACGCGCCGTTGCAGGCCCTGCGTCAGGTGCGCGGCGCGCTGCTGGTCGCACCGGCGGATGTCGAGCGTCCGGCGTGTGTGCCGGCCCTGCGCAATTTCGCGCCGATCCCGACCGACCTGCTGCCGTTCCCCAGCCAAGTGGTCAGCTCCGACAACGACGCCGCCGTCAGCGCCACCCGGGCCCTGGAGCTGGCACGCAACTGGGGCGCCGAGGCGGGGATCCTCGCCGGGGCCGGGCACATCAACGTGAAGTCCGGCCATCGGCGCTGGGAACAGGGATTCGCGTACCTGTACCGCCTGCAGAACCGCATGGAACATCACGCCCGGCGGCGCGCTTGAACCCTACTTTCCATTTTTGATCGCCCCCGTCTCCCGGCGGTTCTGGGTGGGAGTCTGCCATGAGTTTCGAGACCTTCGGCCAGCCGTTGCTGACCTTTCCCGATGCGGAAAAAAGCCCCCTGAGCATCCGCGCCAAGGCGCTGGTGTTCGTCGATCCGCGCTCGCGCCGGTTGCGCGAGCACATGAACCAACTGGCCCCGCGGTCGATCTCGGTGCTGATCCGCGGCGAAACCGGCACCGGCAAGGAACTGCTCGCCCGGCACATCCACCGCGCCAGTGACCGCAGCGGTCTGTTCGTGTCGGTCAACTGCGGGGCGATCAGCCCAACCTACGCCGACGCCGAACTGTTCGGCTATGCCGCCGGCAGTTACACGGGCTCGGCCAGCAGCCGCGCCGGCTGGTTCGGCTCGGCCAACGGCGGCACCCTGTACCTGGACGAAATCGGCGATTTGCCGTTGCCGATTCAGATCAAACTGCTCGCCGCCCTGGAAAACCACGAAGTCACCCGGGTCGGCGCCCATCAGCCGAGCCCGGTGGACGTGCGCCTGGTGGCCGCCACCAGCATCGACCTGGCGCAGGCGGTGGCGGCGGGGAAATTCCATGAGCGGCTGTTCCATTACCTCAGCGAAGGCCATCTGGAACTGCCGGCCTTGCGCGAGCGGACCGGCGACATCCTGTCGTTGGCCGAGTACTTCCTCGGCATCTACAGCCAGCGCCTGGACCTGCCGGTGCCGCTGATCAGCGAGGCGGCGCAGGAGGTGCTGGAGCGCCACAGCTGGCCGGGCAACACCCGGGAGCTGGAGAACGTCATTCACTTCGCGTTGCTGGTGAGCACGGGGGACGAAATCCTGCCGGAACACCTCAACCTGCCCGAGGCGTCCGGGCTGCTGGCTCAGTTTGAACGCCATGTGGCGGGCATCGGCATCGGCGGCACGCCCGACGAACGCAAGGCATTGAAAGACTTGCTTTTGCGCCTGGCGGAAGGGTTGTAACCATTTTGTTCAACATGAACAAAATGGAATATGAAGCTGAATAAACGTTATTGTCCGGGAATAAAAAATCCCGGTATTGTCCGCTTCACGCCAGCGATAGCACATCACTGGCACTTGTATTCAATGCCGTCGTCGATGACGACCATGACTTTCGATAAGGACACTGCATGAAAAAGGTTCTGCTGTTCTCCGCATTGGCGGCTGCCCTGACCGCATCCCTGGCCCAGGCCGGCGAGAAACTGGTGGTGGCGGCCACGCCGGTTCCCCACGCCGAGATCCTCGAACTGATCAAGCCGACCCTCGCCAAAGAAGGCGTGGATCTGGAAGTCAAAGTCTTCACCGACTACGTGCAGCCGAACGTGCAGGTGGGCGAGAAGCGCCTGGATGCCAACTACTTCCAGACCAAGCCTTACCTGGACAGCTTCAACGCCGGCAAATACAAGGACGACAAGGCCAAGTACCTGGTGACCGTGGAAGGCGTCCACGTCGAACCGTTCGGCGGCTACTCGAAGAAGTACAAGTCGCTGGCCGACCTGCCGAACGGCGCGACCATCGCGATCCCCAACGAAGGCAGCAACAGCGGCCGCGCCCTGATCCTGCTGCAGAAAGCCGGCCTGATCGAGCTGAAGGATCCGAAGAACGCGCTGGCCACCCCGAAGGACATCGCCAAGAACCCGCACAACTTCAAGTTCAAGGAACTGGAATCGGCCCTGCTGCCGCGGGTGCTGAACGAAGTCGACCTGGACATGATCAACACCAACTACGCGCTGGAAGCCAAGCTGAACCCGACCAAGGACGCCCTGGTGATCGAAGGTGCCGACTCGCCTTACGTGAACTTCCTGGTGGCTCGTGAGGACAACAAGAACAGCGACGCGATCCAGAAGCTGGCCAAGGCCCTGACCAGCCCTGAAGTCAAAACGTTCATCGAGAAGAAGTACAACGGCGCGGTATTGCCGGCGTTCTGATCCGACGCATCCGACGCAACAGCACCCCCCTTCAGGTGTGAAGACGCCGACGGCCAGCGATGGTCGTCGGCGTTTTCGTTTGCGGCGGTGTCGCAGCCTGCGGCGAGGGAGCCCGCTCCGTCACCGCAAGGGCCTAGGCGAGCCCCGTCTTCAGCGCCCTGCGCAACGCCACCAACAGTTTCACGATGTCCTGCGGATCCAGCCGCTGCGGCACTTTTACGTCAGCCATGTTTTCTTCCTTGTAATGGTTTGGCCCAGGGAGTCTGGTCAAAAGCTGTGCGTCCTTGGAGGGGCAATCTGAAAAAAAGATCCTTCCTACAGCGCCGGGGAAAATAGCTTTCTTCTTCCGTCCCGGCAAACCCGGCGATTAGTTTTTTGTGTGATATCCATATGCTTTATCGGTATTTAAATTCTTTTTTTTATACCTATAAAGTCGGTGCCTGCAGGACGGCCACCCGCTGTCCATGGATTGCACCACCGTCGCTTACCGAGCGGCGTCAGGACGTTTCATGACCTTCGATTACGCGTTCATCCTCAGCACCTTGCCGGCCTTCCTCAGCGCCGTGGGCGTGACCTTGCAGGTCGGGCTGATCGCCATCGGCACTTCGTTGGCCGTGGCGCTGTTCAATGCGGCGCTCCTGGTGTTGCGTGTGCCGTACCTGCCGAAGGTCATCGGCCTGTACGTGGAACTGGCCCGCAACACGCCGCTGCTGATCCAGCTGTTTTTCGTCTACTTCGCGTTGCCGACCGTGGGGGTTCAAGTGTCCGGTTTCGCCGCCGCGATCATCACCCTGACGTTCCTGGGCGGCGCCTACCTGACTGAGGTGCTGCGCGCCGGCGTCGAAGCGGTGCCCAAGGGGCAGATCGAATCCGGCCGTTCCCTCGGGCTGTCCGACCTGCAAGTGCTGCGCTACGTGATCCTGCCGCAGGCGGGGATCCTCAGCCTGCCGTCGCTGTTCGCCAATTTCATTTTCCTGCTCAAGGAAACCACGGTGGTGTCGGCCGTGGCGGTGCCGGAACTCCTCTACACCACCAAGAGCTACATCGCCCTGTACTACAAGACCTACGAAATGCTCGCCGTGCTGACGCTGATCTGCGTGCTGCTGTTCCTGCCGCTATCGCTGCTGCTCGGTCGTCTGGAAAGGAGGCTGCAACATGGCCAGTTCGGGTCTTGAGTTGCTGTGGGTGTCGTTGCCGCAACTGGCGGCCGGCGCCGGGCAGACCTTGTCGATCTCGTTGCTGAGCATCGCGGTCAGCACCGTCGGCGGCGTGCTCTACGGCGTGCTGCGCACCCTCGACGTGAAGTGGCTCAACGCGGTGCTGCGGGTCTACCTGGAGCTGTTCCGGGCGATTCCGGTGCTGGTCTGGCTGTACCTGCTGTTCTTCGGCCTGCCGATTTTCTTCGGCCTCAGCGTGCCGAGCTTCTGGTGCGCCGTGACGGTGCTGTCGCTGTGGGGCGCCAGCGAAGTCGGCGAGGCGGCGCGCGGCGCATTGCGCTCGTTGCCCCGCGGGCAGCGCGAGGCCGGGCTGTCGCTCGGCTTCAACGCCGTGCAGCTCTACGCCTACGTGCTGATGCCGCAGGCGCTCAAGCGCATGACGCCGCCGACCATCAATGTCTACACGCGCATTATCAAGACCAGCTCGCTTGCGGTGCTGATCGGCGTGGTGGACGTGATCAAGGTCGGTCAGCAGATCATCGAACGCACCTACGAATCGGTGCTGATCTACGGTGCGCTGTTCCTGTTCTTCTTTTTCATCTGCTACCCGCTCTCTGCCGCCTCCCGCGTGCTGGAGCGGCGCTGGGCCCACGCATGAGCGCCTCGACCGCTTGGCAGGGCCCGCACCCCGCCCGAGATTTTCTTTGCGAACCCGCAGACCGCACGCGCGCAGCCGTTCCTGGAGAAGTTCTCCCCGCCGAAGCCTGGCCTTCGGCGACGTTGCCCAAAACGACTCAGACCAAGGAACCGTCATGAAAACTGCCAAATCGCTGTTCGTTCTGCCCCTGCTCGGCCTCGCGCTGCTGGCCGGCTGCAACAAATCCGAGGAACCGGCCAAGCCCAAGGTCGCCAGCGAAAGCGCTGCGCCCGCAGGCAGCCTGGACAAGATCAAGGCCCGCGACAAGCTGATCGTCGGCGTGTTCACCGACAAGCCGCCGTTCGGCTTCGTCAACGAAACGGGGCGCTACGTCGGCTTCGACACCGACATCGGCCGCCGACTGGCCAAGGACCTGCTGGGCGACGAGAACAAGGTCGAGTTCGTCGCCGTGGAGCCGGCCAGCCGGATCCCGTTCCTGCAAAGCGACAAGGTCGACCTGATCCTGGCCAACATGACCGTCACCCCGGAGCGCAAGGAAGCGGTGGACTTCACCAACCCGAACCTGCGGGTGGCGGTGCAGGCGCTGGTGCCCCAGGGCAGCGCGGTGAAGCGGCTCGACGACCTGGCGACCCGCACCACCATCGTCACCACCGGCACCACCGCCGACATCTGGCTGACCAAGCACCACCCGGACTGGAAACTGCTCAAGTTCGAGAAGAACTCCGAATCGCTGCAGGCCCTGGCCGGCGGCCGCGGCGACGCCTACGCCCAAGACAACCTGGTGCTGTTCAGCTGGGCCAAGCAGAACCCGGGCTACCGCGTGCTGGACGAAAAGCTCGGCGACGAGGCCCCGATCGCACCGGCGGTGAAGAAGGGCAATACCGAACTGCGCGACTGGGTGAATACCGAGCTGGCGAAGCTGGGCGAGGAGAAATACCTGCTCAAGCTGTACGACCAGTACGTGCGCAAGGAACTGAGCGACGACACCCAGCCTGAGAGCGTGATTGTCGAAGGCGGCAAGTGGCAGGGCTGAGCGCCTGACCAAAAGCTGTGGCGAGGGAGCCTCGCCACGGGCTCAATCCGGCCAGTGCCAGGCCGGCTCGTCCAGCATTCGCTGGCCGACGACGCCGGTCTGGCCGAGGGTCTTTTCCAGCACGATGCAGTTGCAGTCTGGATCCTCCTGCAACGCCGAGATCAGCCGCCGGGCGTGGGACACCACCCACACCTGGCAGTCCTGCGATACGCGGATGATCAGGCGCGCCAGCGCCGGCAGCAGGTCCGGGTGCAGGCTGGTCTCCGGTTCGTTCAGCACCATCAGCGACGGCGGTCGCGGCGTCAGCAGCGCCGCGACCAGCAGCAGGTAACGCAAGGTGCCGTCCGACAGCTCCGCCGCCGACAGCGGCCGCAGCAACCCTTCCTGATGGAACTCGATGGCGAAGCGTCCGCCGGCCAGCGGCGCGATCTCCAGGCGTGCGCCGGGAAACGCGTCGCTGACCGCCGCCCGCAGGGCTTCGGGATCGCCGATCTCGATGATGGTGCGCAGCGCCGCCGCCAGATCCCGGCCGTCGTGGTGCAGCACCGGCGTGCGGGTGCCCAGCTGCGGCTGGCGCGCCGGGGCGTCGGCGTCGCTGCGAAAGTGATCGTAGAAGCGCCAGCGGCGGATGAACTCGCGCATCTGGAACACCTCCGGCGAGGTGCGCAGGCTGCCGATCTGATCGAACAGGCTGTCGAAGGTCGGCGTGTGCTGCGCCAGCACGTCCCAGCGGCGGCCTTCGCGGGCTCGGATCATAGGGCCGTCGCGGTCCACCAGCAGGCTGGCCGGGCGATGGAACGGCCCGGCCCAGATGCACTCCCGTTTGATTTCCGGATCCAGGGCAAAGTACGAGCGGGACGGCTCGGGCAGGCCCAGCGCGATCGCATAACCGAAGTCCTCCCCGGCGAACCCCAGGCGCAGGCGTTTGACGCCTTGGCGCACCGTGGGCTCGATGGCCACCTCGCCATTGCGCATCCGTCGGCTGAGGGTTTCCGGTCCGGCCCAGAAGGTCGAGTCCAGCCCGCCTTCGCGGGCCAGGGCGTTGACCACGCCGCCCTGAGCGGTCTCCGCCAGCAGGCGCAGGGCCCGGTAGAGGTTGGACTTGCCGCTGCCGTTGGGGCCGGTGATGAGGTTCAGGCGGCCCAGCGGGATCACCAGTTTGTTGATCGAGCGGTAATTGGCCACCGCCAGGGTCTTGAGCATGGGCGTTTCCTTCTGCCGGAGCCGGCCAGTTTGCCTGAATGCCGTGTCGCCGTGTGCCTGCGCACGCTTCGTGCGGTAAAGCCGTGCAATGGTCAAAGGCTGTTCTAAGCTCTCAGTCGTATCGTCTCTGTCACGTCAGAAAAAGCCAAGGAGTCTGCATGGCGGGTCCCGGATATAAAGTGGCATTGGCCCTGAGCGCCGTCGCTTTGCTGAGCGCCTGCGGCGAAAAGAAAGCCGCCGAGGAGTACCTGCCCAGGGTGCTGGTGCTCGACGTGAAGCCCGCCGACTACGCTGCCGCCGTGACCCTCACCGGCGATGTGCAGGCGCGGGTGCAGACCCAACTCTCGTTCCGCGTCGGCGGCAAGATCATCCAGCGGCTGGTCGAGGTCGGCGACCGGGTGAGCGCCAAGCAGGTGCTGGCCCGGCTCGACCCCAAGGACCTGCAGACCAACGTCGACTCCGCCCAGGCCCAGGTGCTGGCCGAGCAGGCCCGGGTGAAGCAGAGCGCGGCAGCCTTCGTGCGCCAGCAGAAACTGCTGCCCAAGGGCTACACCAGCCAGAGCGAATACGACTCCGCCCAGGCTGCGCTGCGCAGCAGCCAGAGCGCCTTGAGCGCTGCCCAGGCGCAGCTGGCCAACGCCAAGGACCAACTGAGCTACACCGCCCTGGTGGCCGATGCGCCGGGGGTCATCACCGAGCGCCAGGCCGAGGTCGGCCAAGTGGTGCAGGCGACGATGCCGATATTCAGCCTGGCCCGGGACGGCGACCGCGATGCGGTGTTCAACGTCTACGAGTCGCTGCTGGCCGAGCGGCCGTCGAAACGTCCGATCGTGGTGAGCCTGCTCGACAACCCCGCGGTCAAGACCACCGGCACCGTGCGTGAGGTCACCCCGTCGGTGTCGGCGCAGTCCGGCACGGTGCAGGTCAAGATCGCCCTCGACGGCCTGCCGCCGGGGATGCAGCTCGGTTCGGTGGTGAGCGCCACGGCCAAGGGCTCCGGCAAGCCGGCGGTGGAGCTGCCGTGGTCGGCCCTGACCAAGAAGGTCAGCGAACCCGCCGTGTGGCTGGTGGACGGCAAAGGCGAGGCGCAGCTGCAAGCGGTGACGGTGGGCCGCTACCTGACCGGCAAGGTCGTCGTCAGCGAAGGCCTCAATGGCGGGGAGAAGGTCATCATCGCCGGAGGGCAGTTGCTGCATCCGGGCATGAAGGTCGAGATCGCCGACTACACCTACAAGGATCTGAAAATGGAAGCGCAGCCATGAAGCGCCTGGGACTGCTGTCCGTCGGGGTACTGCTCGCTGCGTGTTCCAAGAGCGAAGCGCCGCCGGAGCCGGTGCGTCCGGTGCTGTCGGTCAAGGTGCAGGCGCTCAGCGAAGAGAGTCTGGGCCGGTTCGCCGGCAACATCCAGGCGCGCTACGAGAGCAACACCGGCTTTCGCGTGGGCGGGCGCATCGCCAGCCGCAACGTCGATGTGGGCGCCGAGGTCGGCAAGGGCACGCTGCTGGCGACCCTCGACCCGTCCGATCAGCAGAACCAGCTGCGCTCGGCCCAGGGCGACCTGGCCAAGATCGAGGCGCAACTGATCAACGCCCAGGCCAACGCCCGCCGCCAACAGGCGCTGTTCGACCGCGGGGTCGGCGCCCAGGCGCAGCTGGACATCGCCCAGACCGACCTGAAGACCACCCAGGCTTCGCTGGACCAGGCCCGGGCGGCGGTCAGCCAGAGCAAGGACCAACTCGGCTACACCGAATTGCGTTCGGACCATAAGGCCGTCGTCACCGGCTGGAGCGCCGAGGCCGGCCAGGTGGTGACCGCCGGCCAACAGGTGGTGACGCTGGCGCAGCCGGACATCAAGGAAGCGGTGATCGATCTGCCGGACACCCTGGTCGATCAGTTGCCCAAGGACGTGGTGTTCCAGGTGGCGGCGCAGTTGGATCCCGGCATCAACACCACGGCGGTGATCCGCGAGATCGAACCCCAGGCCCAGAGCGCCACCCGCACCCGCCGCGCGCGCCTGACCCTGGCCGAGACGCCGCCGGGCTTTCGCCTCGGCACGGCGATCAGCGTGACCTTGCGGTCGGCGATCAAGCCGCGCATCGAACTGCCGGCGGCGGCCTTGCAGGAGGTCGACGGCAAGCCGCGCATCTGGGTGATCAACCCCCAGGACAAGACCGTGGCGCCCCGCGACGTCCGCCTGCTCAGCCGCACCGACAGCACCGTGGTGCTGGACGGCGGGGTGCGCAACGGCGAGCGGGTCATCAGCGCCGGGGTCAACAGCCTCAAGCCCGGACAAACCGTGAAATTTGACGAGGACAGTCAATGAAAGGGTCTTTCAACCTCTCCGAATGGGCCCTCAAGCATCAGTCGTTCGTCTGGTACCTGATGTTCGTCGGGTTGCTGATGGGGGTGTTCTCGTACTTCAACCTGGGACGCGAGGAAGACCCGTCCTTCACCATCAAGACCATGGTGATCCAGACCCGGTGGCCCGGAGCGACCCAGGAGGAGACGCTCAAGCAGGTCACCGACCGCATCGAGAAGAAACTCGAAGAGCTCGACTCCCTCGACTACGTGAAGAGCTACACCCGCCCGGGCGAATCGACGGTGTACGTGTACCTGCGCGACACCACCCAGGCCAAGGACATCCCGGAAATCTGGTACCAGGTGCGCAAGAAGATCAGCGACATCCGCGGCCAGTTCCCCCAGGGCATCCAGGGGCCGGGGTTCAACGACGAGTTCGGCGACGTGTACGGCTCGGTGTACGCCTTCACCGCCGACGGCCTGACGATGCGCCAGCTGCGCGACTACGTGGAGCAGGCGCGGGCCGAGATCCGCGGCGTGCCGGGGCTGGGCAAGATCGAGATGATCGGCCAGCAGGACGAGGTGCTGTACCTGAATTTCTCCACCCGCAAACTGGCGGCGCTGGGCATCGACCAGCGTCAGGTCGTGCAGAGCCTGCAGCAGCAGAACGCCGTGACGCCGGCCGGGGTCATCGAGGCCGGGCCCGAGCGGATCTCGGTGCGCACCTCGGGGCAGTTCGCCTCGGAAAAGGACCTGGCCGAGGTCAACCTCAAGCTCAACGACCGCTTCTACCGGCTGGCGGACATCGCCGACATCTCCCGCGGCTACGTCGACCCGGCCACCCCGGAGTTCCGCTTCAACGGCACGCCGGCCATCGGCCTGGCCATCGCGATGCAGACGGGCGGCAACGTCCAGGCCTTCGGCAAGGCCCTGCACGAGCGCATCAACGAAATCATCGCCGACCTGCCAGTGGGCGTCGGCGTACACAACGTGTCCGACCAGGCGGTGGTGGTGGAGGAGGCTGTCGGCGGGTTCACCAGCGCACTGTTCGAAGCCGTGGTGATCGTGCTGGTGGTCAGCTTCGTCAGCCTCGGCATGCGCGCCGGGCTGGTGGTGGCGTGCTCGATTCCCTTGGTGCTGGCGATGGTGTTCGTCTACATGGAGTACAGCGGCATCACCATGCAGCGGATCTCCCTCGGCGCGCTGATCATCGCCCTGGGCCTGTTGGTGGACGACGCGATGATCACGGTGGAGATGATGGTCACGCGTCTGGAGATGGGCGAGACCAAGGAGCAGGCGGCGACGTTCGCCTACACCTCCACGGCGTTCCCGATGCTCACCGGCACGCTGGTGACGGTGGCGGGTTTCGTGCCCATCGGCCTCAACGCCAGTTCCGCCGGCGAATACACCTACACCCTGTTTGCGGTGATCGCCGTGGCGATGCTGGTGTCGTGGGTGGTGGCGGTGCTGTTCGCGCCGGTGATCGGCGTGCACATCCTGAGCACCAACGTGAAGCCCCATGAGGGGGAGCCCGGCCGCATCGGGCGGGCGTTCAACCATGGCCTGCTGTGGTGCATGCGCAACCGCTGGTGGGCCATCGCCATCACCGTGCTGTGCTTCGTCCTGTCGGTGGTCGGCATGCGCTTCGTGCAGAACCAGTTCTTCCCGTCCTCGGACCGCCCGGAAATCCTGGTGGACCTGGACCTGCCGCAGAACGCTTCCATCGACGAGACCCGCAAGGCGGTGGACAAGCTTGAGGCCACGCTCAAGGGTGACCCGGACATCGTGCGCTGGAGCACCTACATCGGCCAGGGCGCGATCCGGTTCTACCTGCCGCTGGACCAGCAGCTGCAGAACCCCTACTACGCCCAGCTGGTGATCGTCAGCAAGGACTTCGAGGCCCGCGAGGCGCTGAGCCAGCGGATCCGCGACCGCCTGCGCAAGGATTTCGTCGGCATCGGCGGCTACGTGCAGGCCCTGGAGATGGGCCCGCCGGTGGGCCGGCCGATCCAGTACCGGGTCAGCGGCAAGGACATCGACCAGGTGCGCAAGCACGCCATCGACCTGGCCACCGAGCTGGACAAGAACGAGCACATCGGCGAGATCATCTACGACTGGAACGAGCCGGGCAAAGTCCTGCGCATCGACATCGCCCAGGACAAGGCGCGCCAGCTCGGGCTGTCGTCCGAAGACGTGGCGAGCCTGATGAACAGCATCGTCAGCGGCTCGACGCTGACCCAGGTCGACGACGACATCTACCTGATCAACGTGGTCGGCCGGGCGGTGGACTCCGAGCGCGGCACGCCGGAGACCCTGCAGAACCTGCAGATCGTCACGCCCAACGGCACCTCGATCCCGCTGCTGGCGTTCGCCACCGTGCGCTACGAACTGGAGCAGCCGCTGGTGTGGCGCCGCGACCGCTTGCCGACCATCACCATCAAGGCGGCGTTGCGCGGCGACATCCAGCCCACGGACCTGGTGAAGGTGCTCAAGCCCTCCGTCGACGCGTTCGCCGCCAAGCTGCCGCCGGGCTACAAGGTCGCCACCGGCGGTACGGTGGAGGAGAGCGGCAAGGCCCAGGGGCCGATCGCCAAGGTCATCCCGCTGATGCTGTTTCTGATGGCGACCTTCCTGATGATCCAGCTGCACAGCGTGCAGAAGCTGTTCCTGGTGGCCAGCGTCGCGCCGCTGGGGCTGATCGGCGTGGTGCTGGCGCTGGTGCCCACCGGCATTCCGATGGGCTTCGTGGCGATCCTGGGGATCCTGGCGCTGATTGGCATCATCATCCGCAACTCGGTGATCCTGGTGACCCAGATCGAAGAGTACGAGCACAAGGGCTATGCGCCGTGGGACGCGGTGGTGGAGGCCACCGAACACCGGCGCCGGCCGATCCTGCTGACGGCGGCGGCCGCGAGCCTGGGCATGATCCCGATCGCCCGCGAAGTGTTCTGGGGGCCGATGGCCTACGCGATGATCGGCGGGATCATCGTGGCGACCTTGCTGACGCTGCTGTTCCTGCCGGCGCTGTATGTGGCGTGGTACAGGATCCGCGAGCCGAAGAAGGACGCGCAGTGACAAGCGGGCGCTGTGCGCCCGTCGCCGGCAGGCTGGCTCCCGCCGGGGGAGTCAGTGCCGTTCAAATGTGGCTGCCGGCGATGGCGTCCTGGCCGATCTTGCGCCAGACGCTGGCCAGCCAAGGCTGCTGCTCCCGCGGCAGGCCCGCCGGCCGGTAGTAGTGCTCCAGCTCCGCGAACCCGGCGGCGGTCAGCAAGCGGCGCCAGGCCTCGAGATCGTGGTACGAGCCGTAGCGCGGGCCGTTCCAGCCCTCGCGGTTGTCCCCGCGGGGGTTGGAGCTGAACAGCACGCCGCCCGGCTTGAGCGTGGCGTGCAGTTGCCCGAGCACACGGGGCAGTTCCTGCAACGGCACATGGAACAGCACCGCGTTGGCGAAGATCCCGTCGAAGCGTCCGGCCGGCAGGTCGAGCTTGAGGAAATCCTGCCGCCAGACTTCGCAGCCGCTGTCCTCCCGGGCCATCCGCACAAACGCTTCCGAGCCGTCGAGGCCGATGGCGACATGGCCCAGGCGGGTGAAGGTCTGCAGGTCGCGGCCCGGTCCGCAGCCGAAGTCCAGGATGCTGAAGGGCGCCGGGCCCTGAATGTGGCGCAGCAGGGCGTCGATGTTCTGGCTGACGTCGTGGTCGCGGGTGCCTTCGCGGAAATCTTCCGCCACCGAGTCGTAGTGGCCCAGGGTGGTGGAGGTGATCTGTTCCAGATCGGAGGGGGTCTGTTTCATGGTCGGCTGCGCGGGCTATGGGATGTGCCGAATATACGCCAACCTGTAGGGCCGCTGCGCAGCCCGTCGCCAGCAGGCTGGCCCCCACCGAAGTCATGAACGCCGCCGTCCACTGTGGGAGCCAGCCTGCTGGCGATGACCGTTTTATTGGCGACGCAAGACTCAGCGCTTGTTCAAGCCCCGCGCCAAGCGGTCGCCGCCCAGCTGGATCACCGCCACCAGCGCCACCAGCAGCACGATCACCGTCAGCATGATCTGGCTGTCGAACCGCTGATAGCCGTAGCGGTAGGCGATGTCGCCCAAGCCCCCGGCGCCGATGGCCCCGGCCATGGCCGAGGAGTTGATCATGGTCACCAGGGTGATGGTGAAGCCGCCGACGATCCCCGGCAGCGCCTCCGGCAACAGCACGTGCCAGACGATGTGCCAGCGCCGGCAGCCCATGGCCTGGGCCGCTTCGATCAGGCCGTGGTCGACCTCGCGCAGGCTCACCTCGGCGATCCGCGCGAAGAACGGCGTGGCGGCGATGGTCAGCGGCACGACCGCCGCCCACACGCCGTAGGTGGTGCCGACGATCAGCCGGGTGAACGGGATCATCGCGACCATCAGGATCAGGAACGGGATCGAGCGGAACAGGTTGACGAACGCCCCCAGCGCCCGGTTCAGCGCCGGGGCCTGGTAGATGCCGCCCTTGTCGCTGGTGACCAGGATCACCGCCATCGGGATTCCCGCCACCAAGGCGATCAGCGACGACACGCCGACCATCAGGAACGTGTCGATGAAACCTTGCAGCAGACGGTCAAACCACATGGCCCAGCACCTCCACCCGTTGCGCCCATTGCCCGGCGCGCGCCTGCAACCGGGCGGCGTCCAGGGACGAGCCGCTCACCGCCAGCAGCAGTTGCCCCAACGCATGGCCCTGGATCCGCTCCACGCCGCCCTGCAGCAGCTTGACCCGCCCGCCGAGGGCGGCGAACAGCGCGGCCAGGTCCGGCTCGTCGGCGTCGCTGCCGGTGAACTGCAGACGCAGCACCACGGCGGCCTCCGGTGATGGCGGCTGGGCGTGCAGACGGCTTTGCAGCTCCTGGGGCAGGGTGTGCTGCAAGGGCGCGAGCAGGGTCTGGCTGACTTCGTGCTGCGGGTCGCCGAACACTTCCCACACCGGGCCCTGCTCGACGATGTGCCCGCGTTCCAGCACCACGACGCGGTCGCAGATGTCGCGGATCACCGCCATTTCGTGGGTGATCAGGACGATGGTCAGGCCCAGGCGGGCGTTGATCTCGCGCAGCAGGCCGAGGATCGACTGGGTGGTTTCCGGGTCGAGCGCCGAGGTGGCCTCGTCGCACAGCAGGATGTCCGGGTCGTGCACCAGGGCCCGGGCGATGCCCACGCGCTGTTTCTGCCCGCCGGACAACTGCGCCGGATAAGCCGCGTGCTTGCCTTGCAGGCCCACCAGATCCAGCAGTTCGCGCACCTTCGCTTCGCGCTGCGCCTTCGGCACGCCGGCGACCTTGAGCGGCAGCTCGACGTTCTGCCACACGGTCTTGGCCGACATCAGGTTGAAGTGCTGGAAGATCATGCCGATCCGCCGGCGCAGGGCGACGAGGCGGTCCTCGTCGAATTCGCCGATGTCCACCTGATCGATCAGCACCCGTCCTGCGGTCGGTTGCTCCAGACGGTTGATGGTGCGGATCAGCGACGACTTGCCGGCGCCGCTGCGGCCGATGATGCCGAACACTTCGCCGCGCCGGATCGACAGGTCGATGCCTTGCAGCGCCGCGACCGGGCCCTGGCGGCCTTCGTAGGTCTTGCCGACGCCGATGAAGCGCACATGGGCGCGGGTCAGTTCGGGGTGCAATTCTGTGCGTTCGGCACTGTGACGGGGCTCTGGAGTCTCCAGTCGCCGTTGGAGGGCGGCCGTCATGTCAGCTTTCCCAGCCGGCCTGGTACAGCTTGCCGTGGGCCTTGTCGAGCGCGGCGCGCACGGCGGGCGAGTGCTGGTAGATGTCGACGAACTTGATCAGGCGCGGATCGTCCTTGCTCTTGGGCCGGATCACGAACTGGATCACGTATTCCTTGTGGTCGAGGCCGTCGAACAGCAGCGCGGAGCCGGCATCGAAGGTCTTGGCCAGGCGGATATAGGCCGGATAGCCCTGCACCAGGTCGGCGTCGTCATAGGCGCGCACCAGTTGCACGGCCTCGACCTGAAGGATCTTGATCTTCTTCGGGTTGGCGACGATGTCGTCCTCGGTGGCCTTGTAGCCGACGCCGGGCTTGAGGGTGATCAGGCCGGCCTTGGCCAGCAGTTGCAGGCCGCGTCCGCTGTTGATCGGGTCGTTGGCGATGGCGACGCTGGCGCCCTCGGGCAGCTCGGCGAAGCTCTTGTACTTCTTCGAGTAGAGGCCGACGTTGTTGATGATCCCCGGCGCGAACGGCACCAGGTCGAAGCCTGAGGCGGCCTTGGCGTTCTCCAGGAACGGGATGTGCTGGAAGTAGTTCACGTCGATGTCGCCGGCGGCGAGGCTGACGTTCGGCGCGATCCAGTCGGTGAACTCCACCAGCTCGACCTTCAGGCCTTGCTTGGAGGCCTCCTCGACGGCGGCCTCCAGGGGAATGGCGAAGGCGGCGGTGGTGCCGATCTTCAGCGGCGCCTCGGCGGCGAACGCCGCCGAGCTGAACAGGCCGAGGGCCAGGGCCAGTGCCTTGACCGGGTTGGGCAGGAGAGTCTTGGTCATGAGGGTTTTCCAGTCAGTGCATGGGTTATGGGGTGTCTGGTCGGGCCTCTTCGCGGGCAAGCCCGCTCCCACAGGTTCTTGTGTACACCGCACACCCCTGTGGGAGCTGGCTTGCCCGCGAAGCTTTTCAGCGGCGAAACGATGATCCGGTGTGCTGTCGCGGTAACTGCGCCCCGGCACGGAACAGCTTTTCCCGCAGGCTGCCGTCGTCGTAGGCGGTCTTGTACGATCCGCGCCGCTGCAGTTCCGGAATCACCAGGTCGATGAAGTCCACATAGCTTTCCGGGGTGACGATGCGCGTCAGGTTGAAGCCGTCGAGGCCGGTTTCGGCGATCCACGATTCCAGCTCGTCCGCCACCTGCTGCGGCGAACCGACCACGGTGATGTAGCGCCCGCCGAGGGCGTGCTGCTCCAGCAGCTTGCGCCGGGTCCAGTCGTTGTTCTGCAGGTTCTTGGTCGCGGACTGGATGGCGTTGCTCTTCACGTACTGGATCGGTTCGTCGAGGGCGTACTCGGAGAAGTCGATGCCGGTGGACGCCGAGAAATGCGCCACGCCGGCCTCGGCGCTGGCGTAGCTCAGGTACTCGGCGTGCTTGGCCCAGGCCGCTTCTTCGGTCTCGCCGACGATCACGTTCAGGCCCATGAACACCTTGATGTCCTCGGGGTTGCGCCCGGCCTTCACGGCGCTGGCGCGCACCTTGTCCACCTGGGCCTTGGTCGACGGCTTGTTTTGGCCGCTGATGAACACGCACTCGGCATGGCGCCCGGCGAACAGCAGGCCGCGGTCCGAACTGCCGGCCTGGAACAGCACCGGCGTGCGCTGCGGCGACGGCTCGCACAGGTGATAACCCTCGACCTGGTAGAACTCGCCCCGGTGTTCGACCTTGTGCACTTTGTCCGGGCGGGCGTAGATCCGCTGCTGCGGGTCGTTGACCACGGCGCTGTCTTCCCAACTGCCTTCCCAGAGTTTGTAGAGGACTTCGAGGTACTCGTCGGCCTGGTCGTAGCGGCGGTCGTGTTCGGCCTGTTCGCGCAGGCCCATGGCCTTGGCGGCGCTGTCCAGGTAGCCGGTGACGATGTTCCAGCCCACCCGCCCGCGGCTCAGGTGGTCGAGGGTCGACAGGCGCCGGGCGAACAGGTACGGCGGCTCGTAGGTGAGGTTGGCGGTGAGGCCGAAGCCCAGGTGTTTGGTCACCGCGGCCATGGCCGAGACCAGCAGCAGCGGATCGTTGACCGGCAGCTGGATCGACTCCTTGAGCGTGACGTCCACCGACTGCTGGTAGACGTCGTACACGCCGACGATGTCGGCGATGAACAGGCCGTCGAACAACCCGCGCTCAAGCAACTGCGCAAGCTCGGTCCAGTACTCAAGGGTGCTGTAGCGGGTCGAGGTGTCGCGCGGGTGCGTCCACAGGCCGTGGTTGATGTGGCCGATGCAGTTCATGTTGAACGCGTTGAGCAGAATCTTCTTTTTCCCGGCGGCCATCAGATCGTCCCCCGCAGCGGAGGCTTTTCGTCGTTGAGGTAATAGTTGCCCACCGCGTGGTACTTCCAGCGCACCGGGTCGTGCAGGGTGTGCACGCGGGCGTTGCGCCAGTGGCGGTCGAGGCCGTGTTCGCTGAGGGTGGCCTGGCTGCCGGCCAGCTCGAACAGGGTGCTGCCGGCGGCCAGGGAAATGTCGGTGCTGATCGCCCGGGCCTCGGCGACGGCGATCGACGCGGCGGCGACGGTGTCGGCGTTGCTGTCGGCCTGGGCGGCGTCGAGGAATTCACCCGCGCGCTCCAGCAGCGCCTCGGTGGCGTGCAGGCGAATGCTCAGGTGGCCGAAGCTCTTGAGGGTCAGCGGGTCTTCCGTGGCCTTATCGTTGCCCGAATCGATCCACGGACGGGTCTTGCTGCGCACGAAATGCAGCGCGTCCTCGAAGGCGGCGCGGGCGATGCCGGTGTCGATGGCCGCATGGAGGATCTGAGCCAGCGGGCCGACCGTGGTCGGGCGCTCGAAGGCGGCCTGGAACGGCACCACGTCTTCGGCGGCGACGTACACGTCTTCGAACACCACCGAACCGCTGCCGGTGGTGCGCTGGCCGAAGCCGCTCCAGTCGTCGATCACGGTCAGGCCCTGGCTGTCGCGGTGGACGAACGCCAGTTGCTGCACACCGTTTTCGTCCACCACCAGGGTCGGGATGCGCTGGGCATAGATCGCGCCGGTGGCGTAGAACTTACGACCGTTGATGCGAAAGCCGTCGCCTTCGCGGGTCAGGCGAGTGACGCGGTCATGGGCGGTCTTGGTGCCCAGTTCCGCCAGGGCGTTTCCGAAGCGGCGGCCGGCCAGCGCCTCGGCGTACAGCCGTTGCTTCTGCGCAGGGCTGCCGTTCACCCGCAGCACTTCGAGGGCGTAGAAATGGTTCTGCGGTATCTGCCCGAGGGAGCCGTCGGCCTGGGCGATCAGGGCGATCACCTTGGCCAGGGTGACGTTGGAGACGCCGGCGCCGCCGTATTCCTTCGGCACGCTGATGCCCCACAGGCCGGAGCGGGAAAACACGTCCAGCTCCGCCAGCGGCAGGCGGCGTTCACGGTCGCGCAGGTGGCTGTCGCGCTTGAAGTCTTCGGCCAGGTCGCTGGCGACGATCAGGGCCTGTTCGTCGCTGGCGATGACCGCGACGGGATGGGAAAGGGTCATGTGCTTCTCCAGAGATCTGGTCAAAAGTGTTCTGGTCGTCAGATCCAGGAATGGCGGGCCGGCAGCTTGCCGTTGAGGCGGTAGGCGCCGACCGCGTGGTACTTCCAGCGCACCGGGTCGTGCAGGGTGTGCACCCGTGCGTTGCGCCAGTGGCGGTCGAGGTTGAACTCGGCGAGGGTCGCGCGGCTGCCGGCCAGCTCGAACAGCTTCTCGCTGGCCAGCAGCGATATTTCGGTGGTCAGCACCTTGGCTTCGGCCACGGCGATCGAGGCGCGGGCGGCGGACTCGGCGGTGACCGGCGCGGCATGCACCTGGTCCAGGACTTGCCCGGCCTTGCGCAGCAGCGCTTCGGCGGCGTGCAGTTCGATCTTCAGCCTGCCGATGTCGGCGATGACGTAAAGGTCATCGCTGGCGCGCTCGACCTTGGCCTCGATCCACGGACGGGCGCGGGTCTTGACGAAGTCGATGGCGTCGTCGAGGGCGCCGCGGGCGATGCCGGCGTCGATCGCGGCCTGGATCAGCTGCGACACCGCACCTTGGGTGTTGGGCTTCTCGTTGATCTTCCAGTTGTCCACCACCAGGCCAGCCTCGACCCGCACGTTGTTCAACAGGATCGTGCCGCTGGCGGTGGTGCGCTGGCCGAAGCCCGACCAGTCGTCGACGATGCGCAGGCCCGGCGTGCCGCGCCGAACGAAAGCCAGCACCTGCCGGCCGTCATCGTTGAGCGCCTTGACCGCGACCCAGTGGGCGAAGAGGGCGCCGGTGGAATAGAACTTCTGGCCGTTGATGACGAAATCGTCGCCGTCGGCGGTGATCCGCGCCTTCAGCTCCAGGGTGTCCTTGGTGCCGCGCTCGGGGCCTGCGTTGCCGATGCGCCAGCCTTCGAGCACGCTCTGGAACAGCTGGCGCTTCTGCGCCTCGGTGGCGCAGCCGAGCACCAGGTTGAGGATGCCGAACTGGTTTTGCGGGATCTGCCCCAGCGCCGGGTCGGCGGCGGAGATGATCGCGAACACTTCGGCCAGGGTGACGAAGGACACCTGCGGCCCACCGTATTCGCGGGGGATGGCGATGCTGCCCAGGCCGCTGCGGGTGAACTGTTCGATCTGCGCCCACGGCAGCTTGCGCTGGCGGTCGCGCCGGGCGGCGTCCACACGGGCGGCCTCGGCCAGTTCATGGGCGGCCTCGATGGCCTGGGCGTCGTTGCGCAGGATCTGCGCGGGCAACAACAACGGGGCGGTGTCCAGATCGGTCTGAACGTTTGCGTCTGCCAGACTGGACATCAGTGCCACTCCTTGGCTGCACGCAATGCCCTGGCGATCCGCACTGGGGTGATTGGGTTCCGGACCATGCTACCTACCTCACATCTCAAAAAATCGCCGCGAAATGCGGCGAACGAAAGAATGTCCGGTGGTCCGGTTCATATACCCTAAACGTGTATAAATATTTTATGAACTAACTTTTAGAAATATGCATAGAAGGGGCCATGGCCTGTCCGGTTAACAGGCTGCCGCCGATCCTCAGCATGCGCGGCGGCGCCCAGCGCGAGTTGTTGCCGACCCGGTCGAGGATGCAGTAGGTCACTTCCAGGCGCAGATCCTCGCCGGCTTCGAGAATCACCGACGGCGGTATCCACACCTGGACCGGCCGTCCGACGCCCTCGGTCGCGACGGGCGGCAGGTCCATCCGCACATCGCCCCAGCGCACCGTGATCGCGTCGCCCTCGGCCATGTTCAGGTAGGGCTGGATGGTCAGCGGCACACCGCGCTTGACCTGCCCCGGGTTCACCCCCTGACGGCAGATGGTGCCGGGCAGCACGGCTTGCGCCAGGTGCTGGTTCTCGTCGTTGCACAACGGCGGCGGCTGCCCGCCGGGACAGTCCAGCTTCACCTGCGCCGACGCGCTGGCCGACAGCGCCGGGCTGCGCCCCACCTGCATGATGCGGTAGTGGGCATGGGCCGGGCCGTTGACCACGAAGCTTTCCGGCACCCGCAGCCTGACCGGTTCGCCGACACAGGCGTCCGTGAGCACATGGGAGGCGACGTAGCAGTCGTTCCAGAACAGTTCGATCAGGTCGCCGGCATCCATCCCGGGATACGGGGCGACTTCGACCAGCAAATGGGCGGCGGCGGCCAAACCGATGCCGCCGTGGCGGGCCGACGTCAGGTTCGGCGCGGCCATTTCGGGGATGTGCGAAGCGAAGGGCATGGGGTTCTCTCCTTGAGACCTTGCAGCGAAGTCCGTTTCTGAAAGTTCGGGCGGTTTGAATGCTCAGGTCATGAAACAGTGTCGGGTTGATCGATGTTTATGTCGCCTTGATGAAGTAACGGGCAACGGTGGCGACTAGATAAAAGTTCGCCGAAAGAGCTGTCAATAGAGGCAATCGGTGATTTTAAAAATTGCGGACTAATCAGAAAGCTCCTACATCAACAGCGCAATTTGCCTGGCCTGCGGAGTGAATTCGGCCACAGGACAGGGCTATTTTGGCGGTTTCAGCGCATGTCTGGCCATGCACCTGTATGGAGGGTGTTTAGCGGATGCCGGGCACGGAATATCTGTTGCAGAACATATATATGTGCCGCATCGGAACAAGTTGATTGCTGTAGGGAGAAAGGAGAGAGAGCGAAACTTCCGTCCATGGAAGTTTGCGGTTGTTGCGGATCGGTGAGGTCAGCCGTTGTTTCTGAACTTGCTGAGGAACTGTCGTGTGCGTTCTTCCTTCGGATCGGCGAACAGGGCCTTGGCCTCACCTTGCTCGACGATCACGCCCTTGTCGAAGAACACCACACGGTTGGCCACGTCACGGGCGAACGCCATTTCGTGGGTGACGATGACCATTGTGCGTTTCTCCTCGGCGAGGCCGCGGATGGTCGCCAGCACTTCGCCCACCAGTTCCGGGTCCAGGGCCGAGGTCGGCTCGTCGAACAGGATCACTTCCGGCTCCATCGCCAGCGCCCGGGCGATCGCCACGCGCTGTTGCTGGCCACCGGACAGGCGCCGCGGATAGGCGTCTTCCTTGCCCGCCAGGCCGACCTTGGCCAGCAGCTTGCGGCCCAGGGCGATGGCATCGGCGCGGGGCGTCTTCTTGACCACGGTCGGGCCTTCGATGACGTTCTCCAGGGCGGTGCGGTGAGGGAACAGGTTGAAGTTCTGGAACACGAAGCCCACGTGCTGGCGCAGGTTGCGCACCAGGCCTTGCTGCTGGTTCAGCGGGCGACCGGTATCGATCTCGATGTCGCCGACCTTGATCCGGCCGCTGGTGGGTTGCTCAAGGAAGTTCAGGCAGCGCAGGAACGTGGTCTTGCCCGAGCCGCTGGGACCGATGATCGCCACGACCTCGCCTTCCTTCACCTTAAGGTCGATGCCGTTGAGCACGGTCTGACCCTTGAACTGCTTTGTCAGTTTTTCCACGACAATCATGGGGTCAGGACTCCTGGTCGTGCCGATTGACCCGCTCTTCCAACTTGTTCTGCAGGTGCGACAGCACCGTGGCCAGAACCCAGTAGATCAGCGCGGCGGCAAGATACATGGTGAACACTTCGAAGGTGCGGGCGGTGATCAGCTGCGCCTGGCGGAACAGCTCCGGCACCTGGATGGTGGCGGCCAGCGCGGTGTCCTTGACCAGCGAAATGAAGCTGTTGCCCAGCGGCGGCAATGCCGTGCGCATCGCCTGCGGCAGGATGGCCCGGCGCAGGGTCTGCGCGCGGGTCATGCCGATGCTGGCCGCCGCTTCCCACTGGCCGCGCTCGATCGAGCCGATGGCGGCACGCAGGATCTCGCAGGCGTAGGCGGCCATGTTCAGCGAGAAGCCGATCAGGGCCGCCGGCAGCGGATCCAGTTCCACACCCAGTTGCGGCAAGCCGTAATAGATCACGAACAGCTGCACCAGCAACGGCGTGCCGCGAAAGAACGACACGTAGATGCGGGCCAGCCAGCTGACCGACTTGAAGCGCGACAGGCGCATCAGTGCCAGGCCGAAGCCCAGCAGCAGACCGAAGAACATGCCGCCCAGGCTAAGGATGACCGTGTAGTACGCGCCCTTGAGCAGGAAGGGCGCGGAGTCCAGCGCGAGTTGGAAAGCTGCTTCCATTATTTCGTGACGTCAGCGTTGAAGTACTTTTCCGAGAGCTTCTGCAGCGTGCCGTCGGCGCGCAGTTCGTCGAGGGCCTTGTTCACCGCCGTCAGCAGTTCCGGCTCGCCCTTGCGCAGCGCGATGCCCGATTCCTGACGGGAGAACGCCTGGCCTGCGGCCACGGTCTTCGGTGCCTTCTTGGCGTATTCCAGAGCAGCCAGACGGTCGATCAGGATGGCGTCGGTGCGGCCGTTGTTCAGGTCGGCGAACTTGGTCGGATCATCGTCGTAGGTGCGCACGTCGGCGCCCGGCACGTTGGCCCGCACCCATTGCTCGTAGTTGGTGCCCAGGCCCACGCCGACCTTCTTGCCGGACAGGTCGGCGGCGGTCTTGATGTTCAGCGCCGCTTCCTTGTCCTTCAGCACCAGCGCCTGGATCCCGGACACGGTGTAGGGCTCGGAGAAGTCGTATTTCTTCTTGCGCTCGTCGGAGATGGTTACCTGGTTGACCACGACGTCCAGACGCTTGGATTCCAGGGCCGCGAGGATGCCGTCCCACTTGGTCGGCTGGATCTTGGCCTTCACGCCCAGCTTTTTCGCCAGGGCTTCGGAGAGTTCGACCTCGAAGCCGGCCAGCTTGCCGTCGGGATCGACGAAGGAGAACGGTGGGTAGGTGCCTTCCAGGCCGACGTTGATGACGCCTTTGTCCTTGATCTGCTTCAGTTGCTCACCGGCGGCTGCGTGGCCGATCAGGCCGGCGCTCAGCGCCAGGCCCAGCGAACCCACCAGCAGGTTGCGACGTAGTGCGGAAAAATTCATGACATGCCCCTGTGTTTTCTTATGGAAGACGCTTAAGGAAAGTTGGCGAATCCGGGAATTGGACGACTGCGCTATCGTGCCCTAAAGCAGCTTATGCGTCTCCCGCGAAATTCGCCTGCGGGGAGACTATATGATTGCTCGCTTAGAATTGAAAATAATGGTTTTTATTTTTGTTATTTCAAATTCGAATATATGCGCAGCCTGCTGCGGCGAGGGATCCGGTTCCCTCGCCGCGGGCCTTACAGGAAGTCCTTATAGGCGAACAGCGCCGGCGCGCCGCCGGTGTGCAGGAAGATCACCGGGCCGTCGTCGAAGCGCCCGCGGCCGATGCCGTCGAGCAAGCCGGCCATGGCCTTGCCGGTGTAGACCGGGTCGAGCAGCACGCCTTCCTGGCTGGCCAAAAGCTTCACCGCCGCCAGGGTGCCGGCGTTCGGTTCGCCGTAGCGCGGGCCGAAGTACTCGTCCCACAGGCGCACCTTGAAACTGTCCGGCAGCGCCACGCCCAGCAGGTCGGCGGTACGTTCGGCCAGGCCCTGCACTTTCGGGCGCTGGTCCTCTTCGCTGCGCGAGACGGTCACGCCGATCACCGGCAGCGCCGGCAATGCTTCGTTCAAGGCCAGGGCCAGGCCGCTGTGGGTGCCGGCGCTGCCGGAGGCCAGCACCACGGCGGCGAAGTCGAGGCCGGTGTCCTTGATCTGTTCGGCCAGTTCCAGGCCGGCCCGCACGTAACCCAACGCGCCGAGGGCGTTGGAGCCGCCGATGGGCACCAGGTACGGCTTCTTGCCGTTGCTGCGCAGGCGCACGGCGAGGGCCGCCAGTTGCTCGTCGGCGTTGTCGAGGTTGTCGACCAGCTCGACCTTGGCGTCGAACAGGTCCAGCAACAGGCGGTTGCCGTTGCCGGTGTAGTCGCCGTCGTCGGTGCCCAGCGGGTTCTCCAGCAGCGCCACGCAGCCCAGGCCCAGCTTGGCGGCGATCGCGGCGGTCTGGCGCACGTGGTTCGATTGCAGGGCGCCGGCGGTGATCAAGGTGTCGGCGCCCTGGGCGAGGGCGTCGGCGGCGAGGTATTCGAGCTTGCGCAGTTTGTTGCCGCCCATGGCCAGCGGGGTCAGGTCGTCGCGCTTGAAGTAGATGTCGCGGCCCAGCCAGGCGGAAAGGCGTTCGAGTTTTTCCAGGGGAGTGGGTTGGCCGAGCAGGTCGAGACGATGGAAGCGGTCCAGCTGTTGTTTGATCATGGGCCTGTACTGGCGGAGGAAGATCACAGGACTATAGGCATGGCGTTTTGGCGGGGCAACCGTCAATCGCTTATAGCCAAACGTGCTTAGGCCAGCACTATCGGTTCTTAATTCGCGCTTGGGGCCATGCCGTAAAGTAGTCGCCGTTGAGGCGGCCCGACAGTCCGGCCGCCGGTGAGGAGTCTTTACCGTGAGCGAGCGTTCCAGCCATTGGCAACTGCAGACCATCGTCAGCCAACTGCGTACCGCGCGGGATCTGTGGCGTACCCAGAACGGCCGGGCCACCGGCGAACAGGGCGGGCGCGAACTGCCCTCCCGCGCAGCGATGGCGGAGATCCTCGAGGCCCTGTGCGGGGCGTTGTTCCCGATGCGGCTGGGGCCTGTGGACCTGCGTGAGGAAAGCGAGGACTTCTATGTCGGCCATACCCTCGACGTCGCCCTGAATGCCTTGCTCGTCCAGGCGCGGCTCGAACTGCGCTACGTCGCCCGCCACAGCGCCCAGGCCGACACCGAGGTCGAGTCCCGCGCGATCCGCATCGTCCAGGACTTCGCCCTGGCCCTGCCGGGCCTGCGCAGCCTGCTCGACACCGACGTGCTGGCGGCCTACCACGGCGATCCGGCGGCGCGCAGCGTCGACGAGGTGCTGCTGTGCTACCCGGGCATCCTGGCGGTGATCCACCATCGCCTGGCCCATCACCTGTACCGCGCGGGCCTGCCGCTGCTGGCGCGGATCAGCTCGGAGATCGCTCACTCGGCCACCGGCATCGACATCCACCCCGGCGCGCAGATCGGCCCGAGCTTCTTCATCGACCACGGCACCGGCGTGGTGATCGGCGAAACCGCGATCATCGGCGAGCGGGTGCGGATCTACCAGGCGGTGACCCTGGGCGCCAAGCGCTTCCCGGCGGACGAGGACGGCCAACTGCAGAAGGGCCATCCGCGCCACCCGATCGTCGAGGACGACGTGGTGATCTACGCCGGGGCGACCATCCTGGGGCGCATCACCATCGGCCAGGGCTCGACCATCGGCGGCAACGTGTGGCTGACCCGCAGCGTACCGGCCGGCAGCAACCTGACCCAGGCCAACCTGCAGCACGACGACGGGACGCAGAAGTGACGGCGCACTCCGCTTGAAGGCCCTGCGGCGCCTTGACCGGCGCCGTCGCGGGCCCGTCGAACGGACTCAGGCCGGCCCGGATAGTGGCACCCGGCCAATTCGCCACTGAACGAATCCCTCCGAACCTGCGTCATAACCCTCCTTGAGCCCGCAGGGGCGAGCGACCGCTCGGCCTTGCGATTAGTCCTTAGCGTGCTATCCATGTTTAACTTGAACGTTCATTCAAGTTAAACCGGCAGTCCGCTGCCCGCTCACAACAGGAGGCTTGCCTTTGCTGAGTCCGATCATTTCAGCCATGTTCCACCCCTTCGAGGTGCACCGTCCATGAGTGCATCGTCCACCCCCGCCAGCGCCCAGGTGCGCATGAACCCGCCGGTGTTCTGGTTCGCCGCGACGGTCATCCTGCTGTTCGGCCTCGTCGTGATTTCCCTGCCGGAGGCGGCCGGCGCCTGGCTGCTGAAGGCCCAGGACTGGGCGGCCAACACGGTCGGCTGGTACTACATGCTGGCGATGACCCTGTATCTGGTCTTCGTGGTGGTCACCGCGCTGTCTGGCTACGGCAAGATCAAGCTCGGTGCCGACCACGACGAACCCGAATTCAGTTACCTGTCCTGGGCCGGCATGCTGTTCGCCGCCGGGATCAGCATCACCCTGTTTTTCTTCTGCGTGTCGGAGCCGTTGACCCACATGCTCCAGCCGCCCCAGGGCGAGGCCGGCACGGCGGACGCCGCGCGCCAGGCGATGCAGATCCTGTTCCTGCACTGGGGCCTGCACGGCTGGGGCGTGTTCGCCTTCGTCGGCATGGCGCTGGCGTACTGCGCGTACCGCCACAACCTGCCGCTGGCGTTGCGCTCGGCGCTCTATCCGCTGATCGGCAAACGCATCAACGGCCCCATCGGCTACGCGGTGGACGGCTTCGGCATCATCGCCACGGTGTTCGGCCTCGGCGCGGACATGGGCTTCGGCGTGCTGCACCTCAACTCCGGCCTGGACTACCTGTTCGGCATCGCCCACACCCAGTGGATCCAGGTCGGCCTGATCGTCCTGATGATGGGCGCGGCGATCACCGTCGCCGTGTCCGGGGTCGACAAGGGCGTGCGGGTGATGTCCGACATCAACATGCTGCTGGCCTGCGCGCTGCTGCTGTTCGTGCTGTTCGCCGGGCCCACCCAGCACCTGCTCAACACCCTGATCCAGAACCTGGGCGATTACCTCGGCGCGCTGCCGACCAAGAGCTTCGACCTCTACGCCTACGACAAGCCCAGCGACTGGCTCGGCGGCTGGACCGTGTTCTACTGGGCCTGGTGGATCGCTTGGTCGCCGTTCGTGGGCCTGTTCATCGCGCGGATCTCCCGGGGCCGCACCATCCGCGAATTCGTCTTCGGCGTGCTGCTGATTCCGTTGGGCTTCACCCTGGCGTGGATGTCGATCTTCGGCAACAGCGCCATCGACCAGGTGCTCAACCACGGCATGGAGGCCCTCGGCCTGTCGGCCATCGACGACCCGTCGATGACCCTCTACCTGCTGCTGGAGACCTACCCGTGGAGCAAGACCGTCATCGCGGTGACGGTGTTCATCAGCTTCGTGTTCTTCGTCACCTCCGCCGACTCCGGCACCGTGGTGCTCTCGACCCTGTCGGCCAAGGGCGGCGGCCCGGACGAGGACGGGCCGAAATGGCTGCGGGTGTTCTGGGGCGCGATGACGGCGCTGATCACCAGCGCGCTGCTGTTCTCCGGCAGCATCGATGCGCTGAAGTCGGCGGTGGTGCTGACCTCACTGCCGTTCTCGTTGATCCTGCTGCTGATGATGTGGGGGCTGCACAAGGCGTTCTACCTGGAGTCGCAGAAGCAGATCGCGCAATTGCATTCGCTGGCGCCGGTGTCCGGTTCGCGGCGCGGCAAGGGTGGCTGGCGGCAGCGCCTGAGCCAGGCGGTGCATTTCCCGTCGCGGGACGAGGTGTACCGGTTCATGGACAGCACCGTGAAGCCGGCCATCGAAGAGGTGACGGCGGTGTTCGTCGAGAAGGGTCTGCATGTGGTCACGCAGCCGGATCCGGCCCACGACAGCGTCAGCCTGGAGATCGGCCACGGCGAACGGCACCCGTTCATCTACCAGGTGCAGATGCGCGGCTATTTCACGCCGTCGTTCGCCCGGGGCGGCATGGGTTCCAAGCAGCTCAACAACCGCCGCTACTACCGCGCCGAAGTGCACTTGAGCGAGGGCAGCCAGGACTACGACCTGGTGGGCTACACCAAGGAGCAGATCATCAACGACATCCTCGACCAGTACGAACGGCACATGCAGTTCCTGCACCTGGTGCGTTGAGCCCGGCGGGCGCCGGGGCGGTCTCAGGCCTCGGCGCTCAGCACCATGAACAGCACCATCGCCGCCACCGGCACGCCGAACACGGCGCTGCCGACCATCAGTTCGGTGCTCAGCGTCTGCTTGCCGTGCACCATGCCGACCGCGCCGTTGATCACCGTCAGCGCCAGCCACAGGGCGGCGAAGCCGTAGGCCAGGGTCTGGCGGGAAAAGCCGATGCGTTCGCCGATGTACAGCATCAGCGCCAGCAGGATCAGGCCGAAGGTGATGATGATGGTGGTGTGCATGAGAGGCTGCCTGTCGGTGTCGTTTCGCCTGGGCGGATCCCATCGCCAGCCAGCCGGCGACGGGGCCGCTGCGGGCCTGTTCAGAGCATAGTCAAACCAGCCCGCCGTTGGCCCGCAGGATCTGTCCGTTGACCCAGTCCGCCGCCGGGCTCGCCAGGAACGACACCACCCGGGCAATGTCCTCCGGCTGCCCCAGGCGTTCCAGCGGCGGCATCTTCGCGTAGGTCTGGATCTGCTCCTCGCTCTTGCCGTGCAGGAACAGCTCGGTGGCCACCGGCCCCGGCGCCACGGCGTTGACCGTGACGTTGCGCCCGCGCATTTCCTTGGCGAACACCTGGGTCAGCGATTCCACTGCCGCCTTGCTGGCGATGTACACCGCGTAGCCCGGCAGGTTGAGGCCGACGGTGCTGCTGGAGAAGTTGATGATCCGTCCGCCGTCGTTCAGCCGAGCCGCCGCCTCGCGCATCGTGTTGAAGGTGCCGCGGGCGTGGATGTTGAAGGTCTGCTCGAACAACTCGTCGCTGTGCTGGGCCAGCGGCAGCACCTTGAGGATGCCGGCGTTGTTCACCAGCACGTCGACCTTGCCCAGGTGCGCTTCGGTCTCGTCGAACAGGCGCCGCACGTCGGCGGCGTCGGCCACGTCGCCCTGGATGGCCATGGCCCGGTGGCCGGCCTGGCGCAGTTCGACGACAAGCCGGGAAGCTTCGTCGGCGCTGTTGGCGTAATTGACGGCGACGGCGAAACCGTCCTCGGCCAATTGCTTGGCGATCACCGCGCCGATGCCGCGGGAGGCGCCGGTCACGAGGGCGACTTTCGAAGTGTGCTGGGTCATGGCTGTGTTCCTGTGTGCGGGGGAAGTGGGAGTCATTTCACCTGTTTGCCTGTGCTGGATAAATGCCGCAAAGTTGCCTTGACTGTTCAACATCCGCCAACAATCGAAGGCCGGGAGCCCGCCGTGGATCAAGTCAAAGCGATGAAGGCGTTCGTGCGGATCTACGAGCGCAGCAGCTTCACCCAGGCCGCCGCCGACCTGAACCTGCCCCGGGCCACCCTGACCCACACCCTCAACCAGTTCGAAGCCTGGCTCGGCACGCGCCTGCTGGAGCGCAGCACGCGCAAGGTGCGTCCGACCCTGGACGGCGAGGCTTATTACCGGCGTTGCGTGCAGTTGCTTGCGGAGCTGGAGGACGCCGAACTGGCGTTCCGCAGCGTGGTGCCGAAGGGGCGGCTGCGGGTCGATATGCAAGGTACGTTGGCCCGGCATTTCGTGATCCCGGCGTTGCCGCAGTTCATGGCGCGCTACCCGGACATCGAACTGTCGATCAGCGAGGCCGACCGCTTCGTCGACCTGATCGCCGAAGGCGTCGATTGCGTGCTGCGCGCCGGCACCCTCGGCGACTCGACGCTGATCGGCAAGCGCGTGGCCAGCCTGCGGCAGATCACCTGCGCCAGCCCCGCCTACCTGCGCAGGTTCGGCGAGCCCCGCAGCCTGGCCGAGCTGAAAGACCATCGCGCGGTGAACTACGTCTCGCGCAGCACCACCCGGGTGTTTCCCTTCGAATTCATGGTCGACGGCGAACGCACGGAGGTCGCCATCGACGGGGCGGTCTCGGTGTCCGGCGCCGAGATCTACGCGGCCTCCGCCATCGCCGGCCTGGGCCTGATCCAGTGCCCGCACTACCGCATGCAGAGCCAGATCGACCAGGGCCTGATACGGGAAGTCCTGCCCGACACGCCGCCGCCACCGATGCCGGTGTCGGTGCTGTACCCGCACAACCGGCACCTGTCGCCGCGGGTACGGGTGTTCGTGGACTGGTTGAGCGAGGTCTTTGCACAGGTTTCCCGTTAGGCCGAAGGTCTTGAGGCGTTTTGGCTGGCGCCATCGTCAGCAGGTCGACAAGGATCTGTGAAGACGGGGTGGCGGCGTCTTTTCCCTTCCTGATGTGAAACGATTCAGCCATAGGTCGAATCCGAGGTGGGCAGGGGCCCGCTTGGGCGTATGCTGAGCAGCTTCGGTCTGTCAAAGCACCGCTGCACCGGCGGTCGCTGCGCAACCGAGCGGGAGCCAGCTCCCTCGCCACAGGAAATGTCCGACCGACGATGGCTGAAACTTAATCTAGAGAGGATTCGATGACTTACACCGCTGCCGAAAACCGCTACGACACCCTCCCTTACCGCCGCGTGGGCCGCAGCGGCCTGGTGTTGCCGGCGCTGTCCCTGGGCCTGTGGCACAACTTCGGCGACAGCACGCCGATCGACACCCAGCGTGCCTTGCTGCGCACGGCGTTCGACCTGGGGATCAACCACTTCGACCTGGCCAACAACTACGGCCCGCCCTACGGCAGCGCTGAGATCAACTTCGGCCGCCTGCTGCGCGAAGACTTCAAGGGCTACCGCGACGAGCTGATCATCTCCAGCAAGGCCGGTTGGGACATGTGGCCGGGCCCTTACGGCCAGGGCGGCGGTTCGCGCAAGTACGTGCTGGCCAGCCTCGACCAGAGCCTGCAACGGCTGGGCGTGGACTACGTGGACATCTTCTATTCCCACCGCTTCGATCCGGACACCCCGCTGGAGGAGACCGCCGGCGCCCTCGCCACCGCCGTGCAGCAGGGCAAGGCGCTGTACGTCGGCATCTCTTCGTATTCCGGGGTGAAGACCCGCGAAATCGCCGCGCTGCTCAAGGAGTGGAAAGTGCCGCTGCTGATCCACCAGCCGGCCTACAACCTGCTCAACCGCTGGGTGGAAAAGGACCTGCTCGACACCACCGACGAGCTCGGCACCGGGGTGATCGCCTTCACCCCGCTGGCGCAGGGCCTGTTGACCGACAAGTACCTCAATGGCGTGCCGGCCGATGCGCGGGTCAACCGTCCGGGCGGCGGTTCGCTGCAGGCGTCGCACCTGTCCGAGGCCAACATCACCCATGTGCGGGCGCTGAACGAGATCGCCAAGCGTCGTGGCCAGAGCCTGGCGCAACTGGCGCTGGCCTGGACGCTGCGCGATCCGCGGGTGACCTCGGCGCTGATCGGCGCGAGCCGGCCGGAGCAGATCATCGAGAACGTCGGGGCGCTGAAGAACCTGAGCTTCAGCGCTGAAGAGCTGGCTGAAATCGATCGGTTCGCCCAGGAGGGCGGGATCAATCTGTGGGAGAAGCCGTCGACGGCCGAGTAAGCGTCAGGCGCCGGATCCTGCGGCGCCTGTCACACCGTCATCGCCAGCAGGCTGGCGATGGGGCCGGAACCGGCGACGCAGCCGTCAGCGAAAGAACGGCACATCCCCCAACACCGTCGCCCGCTGCATCACCCGCCGGGCGGGGCGGTAGTCGTCCACTGCGTAATGCTGGGTCACGCGGTTGTCCCAGAACGCGATGTCGTCCTTCTGCCAGCGCCAGCGGATGGTGAATTCCGGCCGGGTGGCGTGGGCGAACAGGAACTTGAGGATCGCCTCGCTTTCGGTCTCCGACAGTTCATTGATCTTCGAGGTGAAGCCTTCGTTGACGAACAGCGAGCGGCGCCCGCTCACCGGGTGGGTGCGGATCACCGGGTGCGACAGCGGCGGGTTCTTGCGCCGTGCCTCTTCCCACTGCGCCAGCGCTTCGGGCGTGTTGCCGTAGCGCTCCAGCGGAAACGAGCGGGTGAAGTCATGGGTGGCGGTCAGCCCTTCGAGCAGGGCCTTCACCGGCGCCGACAGCGCTTCATAGGCCGCGATGCCGCTGGCCCACAGGGTGTCGCCGCCGTACTCCGGCAGGAGCTTGGCGCTGAGCACCGCGCCCATCGCCGGGGTCGGCAGGAAGGTCACGTCGGTGTGCCAGATTGCGTTGTCGCGCACGTCGGTGACGGCGGTGTCGAGGATCAGCACTTCGGGCTGTTCCGGCACGTTGGGGTAGATCGGGTGGATGTGCAGGTCGCCGAAGTACGCGGCGAAGCGCGCCTGCTGCGCAGGCTCGATGGGCTGGTTGCGGAAGAACAGCACCTGGTGCTTGAGCAGCGCCTGGCCGATGGCGTCGCGCTGCTCCTGGCTCAATGGCTGGCTGATGTCGACGCCGCTGATCTGCGCGCCGAGGGCCGGGCTTAAGGGAACGATGTTCAGGTCGCTCATGGTGTTCTCATCAATATTCGGTGGAGGGCTGTTCAAGCGGTGGGAGCGACTGTCTGCGGTGCCCGGGCTGGCGCCATCGCCAGCAGGCCGGCTCCCGCAAGGGAAAAAGTCAGTGGGCCTGGCCGTGCCACGGCACCAGTCTGCGCTGCAGGGCGCGCAGGCCCATTTCCATGGCGAAGGCGATCAGGGCGATGACCAGGATCCCCAGCACCACCACGTCGGTCACCAGGAACTGCGCCGCCGACTGCACCATGAAACCCAGCCCGCTGGTGGCGGCGATCAGTTCGGCGGCGACCAGGGTCGACCAGCCAACGCCAAGGCCGATGCGGATGCCGGTGAGGATGTCCGGCAGGGCGCTGGGCAGGATCACATGGCGGATCAGTTGCCCGCGGGTGGCGCCCAACGACTGGGCGGCCCGCAGCTTGGCCGGGTCGACCGTGCGCACGCCGGTGGCGGTGGCGATCGCGATCGGCGCGAAGATCGCCAGGTAGATCAGCAGCACTTTCGACACCTCGCCGATGCCGCACCAGATCACGATCAGCGGCAGGTAGGCGAGCGGCGGGATCGGCCGGTAGAACTCGATCAGCGGATCGAGCACGCCGCGGGCGATGCGGTTGGCGCCGATGGCGATGCCCACCGGCACGGCGGTCAGGATGGCGAAGCCCAGACCCAGGCCGATGCGGCTCAGGCTGGCGCCCAGGTGCTGCCACAGGGTCGAGTCCATGTAGCCGCTGGTGGCCAGCAACCAGCCCTTTTGCAGTACGGCGGCGGGCGGCGGCAGGAACAGCGGTTCGATCAGGCCGGTGGCGGTCACCGCCCACCAGGCCAGCAGCAGGGCGAACAGGGTCAGCACACTGATCCAGCGGGTGCTCAGGCTGCGCCGCACCGCAATGGACGTCGAGGGTTTGGAAGGTTTCACCGTGGCGGCGGAAACGTCGTAGCTGCTCATGCGCGCTCCTGTAGCCGGACGGCGTTGCGTTGGGAGAACACTTTGCCGAGCACGTGTTCGCGGGTTTCGATGAAGCGCGGGTCGGACTTGATCGACCGCGCCGGTTCGCCGGCGGCGTAGCGCTGGCCGAAGTCCAGGTGCAGGCGTTCGACGATCTGCCCGGGGTTGGGCGCCAGCAGGATCAGGTCGGTGGCGAGGAACACTGCCTCTTCGATGTCGTGGGTGATCAGGAACACCGGTTTGGCGGTGCGTTGCCAGACTTGCAGCAGCAGTTCCTGCATCTGTTCGCGGGTGAAGGCGTCGAGGGCGCCGAAGGGTTCGTCCATCAGCAGCACGCGCGGATCGGCGGCCAGGGCGCGGGCCAGGCCGACACGCTGCTTCTGGCCGCCGGAGAGTTGCCAGACGCGGCGGCTCTCGAAACCGGCCAGGTCCACCAGCGCGAGCATTTCCCGGGCGCGCCGCTCGCGCTTGTCCCGGGGCACGCCGGCCAGTTCGAGCCCGAAGGCCACATTGGCCAGCACGTCCTGCCAGGGCAGCAGGGCGTCGTCCTGGAACACCACGCCGCGTTCGGCGCCCGGCCCCTTGACCGGCACGCCGTCGAGGGTGATGCGCCCGGCGCTGGGGTCGACGAAACCGGCGATCAGGTTCAACAGCGAAGTCTTGCCGCTGCCGGACGGGCCGAGGGCCACCAGCAGTTGCCGGGGGCCGAGGGTCAGGGAAATATCCGACAGCACCGGTTCCGGGCTGCCGGGGTACTGTGCGCTGATGCGCTCCAGCGAAAGCAAGGCCATCGCGGTCGACTCCCGATCAGTTGGTGATGTACTGGGCGCTGACGTACGGCGCGTAGTCCGGCAGCACGGCCTCGACCTTGCCTTGCTCCTTGAGGAACACGGCGGTGTCGGTGATGGCCTTGGTGGTCGGCGCGCCGAGGTCGTTGACCTGATCCGCCGCCAGCGGGTAGACGTTGCCTTGCAGCAGCAGCGGAATGTCGCTGGCCTTGGCGCCGGACAGCTTCACCAGCTTGTCGACGTTGCTCGTGTCGGCGAGCCAGGCTTTCGGGTCCTTGCGGTAGTCGGCGTAGGCGTCGAGGGTGACCTTGGCGAACGCGGTGACGATCTCCGGATGCTTCTGCGCGAAGTCCTTGCGCACGATCCACGCATCGAAGGTCGGCGCGCCGAACTTGGCCAGCTCGCCGGAGGTGATCAGCACCTTGCCGTTTTCCTTGGCCACGCCCAGGGCAGGATCCCAGACGTAGGTGGCGTCGATGTCACCGCGTTTCCACGCGGCGATGATCGCCGGTGGCGCGAGGTTGAGCACGGTGACTTTCGACGGGTCGATGTTCCAATGCTTCAGGGCGGCCAGCAGGCTGTAGTGGCCGGTGGAAACGAACGGCACGGCGATTTTCTTGCCCACCAGGTCCTGCGGTGTCTTGATGCCGGCGCCGTCGCGGGCGACCAGCGCTTCGGCGGCGCCGATCTGGGTGGCGATGAGGAATGTCTCCACCGGCACCTTGCGGGTGACCGCCGCGGTCAGCGGGCTTGAGCCGAGGTAGCCGATCTGCACGTCGCCGGAGGCGATGGCGGCGATGATGTCGGCGCCGTTGTCGAACTTGCGCCAGCTGATGTCGGCCTTGGTGGCCTTCTCGTAGGCGCCGTCGGCCTGGGCGACTTTCGCCGGGTCGACGGTGGTCTGGTAGGCGACGGTGAGGTCGGCGGCCTGGGCCAGGAAGCTTGCGGCGGCCAGGGTGGCCACCGCCAGCAGGCGAAGCGGGACATTCAGTTTCATGGGAGAGCTCCTTGTCAGGCCACCGGTCGTCGGCGTGAAAGGAGACTAAATGATCTAAGAATCTAAAAATAAATAACTTTTTAGAATTAACTTATGAGCGGAAAAATCTAAAGGGCCGCCAGGATTCCGCCACCGCGAGCAGGTGCGGCGGCATCACCGCCGTCACCTGTGGGAGCGAGCCTGCTCGCGACAGAATCCGCAGGATCCTCGCAGGCTAGTTGCTGATCGCCAGGATGCTCGCCTGGTAGGCCCCGACGAACACGTCGAAATCGCCGACCTCGTTCTGTTCCAGCTCCGCCTGCTGCTCCAGCGACGAGTGCGCCAGCGCTTCGAACCGGGCCTGCTCCTCGGCGGCAAGGGGCTCGCTGCGGAAGAAATCGGCATGGGCCTGGCTCTGGCGCAGGGAGAACTGCGCGAAGCTTTCCTTGTGCGCGGCCATCGCCGCCAGCACCTGGGCCGACGGCGTCAGCGACGGGTCGCTGACCTTGGCCCGCTGCGCGTCCAGCGCCTTGCCGTGGGCATCGCTGCCCTGGCTGCGGTCCAGCAGGGCCGCCAGCGGCGCGATGTGCTCCAGCAGTTCGCTCGCCCATTGCTTCATGTCCACCGGCTGTCCGTCACGCTGCAGCTGCAGGCCGGGACGGCGGCCTTCCTTGACCACGCTGAGGAAGTTCGACGTGGCGTTGCCGCAGCTGGTGCTGGTCAGCAGCGGGCTGTCGTTGAGCGCGCAGTACAGCAGGAACGCGTCGAGGAAACGCGCCTCGGTGACGTCGATGCCCATCGGCAGGAACGGGTTGATGTCCAGGCAGCGCACTTCGACGTACTGGATCCCGCGGGCCATCAGCGCCTGGATCGGCCGTTCGCCGGTGTAGGTCACGCGTTTGGGGCGGATGTTGGAGTAGTACTCGTTTTCGATCTGCAGGATGTTGGTGTTCAGCTGCACCCACTCGCCGTCCTGGTGCGTGCCGATCTCGACGTACGGCGCATACGGCGTGGCGACGGCCTTGCGCAGGCTGTCGGTGTAGCTGGACAGATCGTTGTAGCACGGCGTCAGGCCGGCCTGGGCATTGCTCTGGTAACCCAGGTCGCTCATGCGCAGGCTGGTGGCGTAGGGCAGGTACAGGGTGTCCGGATCGAGCTGTTCGAGCTGGTGCGGGCGGCCGCGCAGGAAGCCTGCGTCCAGCGCAGGCGAGGCGCCGAACAGGTACATCAGCAGCCAGCTGTAGCGGCGGAAATTGCGGATCAGGGCGATGTAGGACGCGGACTGGAAGTCGCGGTCGCTGCCTTCGAAGCCCTCGGTCTGCTTGAGCAGCGGCCAGAGCCCTTCCGGCAGGGAGAAGTTGTAGTGGATCCCGGCAATGCACTGCATGGTCTTGCCGTAGCGCAGCGCCAGGCCCTGACGGTAGACGTACTTGAGCCGACCGATGTTGGAGGTGCCGTAGTACGCGATCGGGATGTCTTCTTCGGCCGGCAGCGGGCACGGCATCGACGGGCTCCACAGGTACTCGTTGCCGAGCTTGCTGTAGGCGAAGCGGTGGATGCGCTCCAGGCTGGCCAGGGTGTCGGCCGGGTCGGGCAGGGCAGGCGTGATGAACTCCAGCAGCGACTCGGAATAGTCGGTGGTGATCTGTTCGTTGGTCAGCGCGGAACCCAGGGCCTCGGGATGCGGCGTCTGCGCCAGGCGGCCCTCGCCGGTCACGCGCAGGCATTCACGTTCGATGCCGTGCAGGCACTGCTCGAGCAGGGAGAGGTTGGCGCGCTCGCCGAGCAGGGCCAGGCGGCGGTTGAGAAGTTCGCTCAATTTGGATTCCTTCACGCGTCAGTCGCCCCAATATGGGGGTGGGCAGGACGGTCTACAAGGGTGAAGTTGAAACTGGCGTTTTCGCCTGGTTTTGGAGCGGCAGGCCGTTTGCCGGTCAGTCAAGAACTGCACATTCCCCGTGGGAGCGAGCCTGCTCGCGAAGGCGGTGTGTCAGCCAGCACTTTCGTTGCTGATGCACCCTCTTCGCGAGCAGGCTCGCTCCCACAGGTTTCGTTGCGCCGAAATTAACCCAAATCGGTGACGGCTAGCTACAGGACAGCGAACGTGCCTTGCGCTTTTGCGACCAGCTTGTCGCCCTGCATCACGTCGGCCTCGACCACCAGCGTGCGCCGGCCCGGGTGGATCACCCGGGCCGTGCACAGCACCTCGCCGTCGGACACGGCGCGGATGTAGTTGATCTTGCACTCGATGGTCGCGCTCTGCTGGTCGAAGCCGTGGGTGCTGGAGCAAGCCAGCCCCATGGCGATGTCGACCAGGCTGAACAGCGCGCCGCCGTGCAGCTTGCCGCCACGGTTGCGCAGCGGCGGCTCCAGCGCCAGGGCGACTTGCGCCACCCCGGTCTCCAGGCTGTGCAGACGGCAGCCCAACAGCTTGAAGAACGCGCTCTCGACGAGCCCGGCGGGAATGTCCATCACTTCTTCTTCAACTGCTTGGCGTTGGCGAACAGGGACGCCATGGCGTTGTTGGCCGGTGCGGCGGTGGCGGTTTCCTTGCGCGGCGCGTTGTTCGAACCCTGGCGCGGCGCCGAGCCCGGACGCGAGCCGCGGGCGCCGTCGATCTTCTCGCCCGGCGTGTCGCTCATGCGCATCGACAGGCCGACGCGTTTGCGCGGGATGTCGACTTCCATGACCTTGACCTTCACCACGTCGCCGGCCTTCACCGCCTCGCGCGGATCCTTGATGAACTTCTCCGACAGGGCCGAGATGTGCACCAGGCCGTCCTGGTGCACGCCGATGTCGACGAACGCACCGAACGCCGTGACGTTGGTCACCACGCCTTCGAGGATCATCCCCGGCTGCAGGTCCTTGAGGTCTTCGACGCCTTCCTGGAACTCGGCGGTCTTGAACTCCGGACGCGGGTCGCGGCCCGGCTTGTCCAGTTCCTGGAGGATGTCGGTGACGGTCGGCAGGCCGAAGGTCTCGTCGGTGAATTTCTTCGGGTCCAGGCGCTTGAGGAACCCGGTGTCGCCGATCAGCGAGCGGATGTCGCGGTCGGTCTCGGCGGCGATGCGCTTGACCAGCGGATAGGCTTCCGGGTGCACGGCCGATGCGTCCAGCGGGTTGTCGCCGTTCATCACGCGCAGGAAGCCGGCGGCCTGTTCGAAGGTTTTCTCGCCCAGGCGCGCGACTTTCTTCAGCGCGGCGCGGGTCTTGAACGCGCCGTGCTCGTCACGGTGGGCGACGATGTTCTGCGCCAGGGTGGCGTTGAGGCCGGAGATCCGCGCCAGCAGGGCCACGGACGCGGTGTTCACGTCCACGCCCACGGCGTTCACGCAGTCCTCGACCACGGCGTCCAGGCTGCGCGCCAGCTTCAGCTGCGACACGTCGTGCTGGTACTGGCCGACGCCGATGGATTTCGGATCGATCTTCACCAGCTCCGCCAGAGGATCCTGCAGGCGGCGGGCGATGGACACCGCGCCGCGGATCGACACGTCCAGATCCGGGAATTCCTTCGCGGCCAGTTCCGAGGCCGAGTACACCGACGCGCCGGCCTCGGACACCATGACCTTGGTCATCTTCATGGCCGGGTATTTCTTGATCAGCTCGATGGCCAGCTTGTCGGTCTCACGGCTGGCGGTGCCGTTGCCGATGGCGATCAGGTCGACCGAGTGCTTGGCACACAGGGCCGCCAGGATGGCCAGGGTCTGGTCCCACTTGTTGTGCGGCACGTGCGGGTAGACCGTGGCGTGATCCAGCAGCTTGCCGGTGGCATCGACCACCGCGACCTTGCAGCCGGTGCGCAGGCCCGGGTCCAGGCCCAGGGTCGCGCGCGGGCCGGCCGGGGCGGCCAGCAGCAGGTCGTGCAGGTTGTGGGCGAATACGTTGATCGCCTCGGTCTCGGCGCCGTCGCGCAGTTCGCCGAGCAGGTCGGTCTCAAGGTGAGTGTAGAGCTTGACCTTCCAGGTCCAGCGCACCACCTCGCCCAGCCATTTGTCCGCGGGGCGGTTCTGGTTCTGGATGCCGACGTGCTGGCCGATCATGCCTTCGCACGGGTGCAGGGTGCCCGGCAGTTCCTCGCCGACCTTCAGGGCCGAGCTGAGGATGCCTTCGTTGCGGCCGCGGAAGATCGCCAGGGCGCGGTGCGACGGCATGCTCTTGAGCGGTTCGTCGTGTTCGAAGTAGTCGCGGAACTTGGCGCCTTCCTCTTCCTTGCCGGCGATCACGCGGGCGCTGATCGTGGCTTCCTGCTTGAGGAAGGATCGCAGTTTCTCCAGCAGGCCCGCGTCTTCGGCGAAGCGTTCCATGAGGATGTACTTGGCGCCCTCCAGGGCGGCCTTGGCGTCGGCCACGCCTTTGTCGGCGTCGATGAAGCGGGCGGCTTCGGCTTCCGGCGCCAGCGACGGGTCGTTGAACAGGCCGTCGGCCAGTTCGCCGAGGCCGGCTTCCAGGGCGATCTGGCCCTTGGTGCGGCGCTTCTGCTTGTACGGCAGGTACAGGTCTTCGAGGCGGGTCTTGGTGTCGGCGAGCTTGATGTCGCGTTCGAGTGCGGGGGTGAGCTTGCCCTGCTCCTGGATGCTGGCGAGGATGCTGACGCGCCGTTCGTCGAGTTCGCGCAGGTAGCGCAGGCGCTCTTCCAGATGACGCAGCTGGGTGTCATCGAGGCTGCCGGTCACTTCTTTCCGGTATCGGGCGATGAAGGGAACGGTAGAGCCTTCATCGAGTAGCGCGACGGCCGCTTCGACCTGTTGCGGGCGTACGCCGAGTTCCTCGGCGATGCGGCTGTTGATGCTGTCCATAAAACCACCTGACAAATTGTGAAAGCAGGTCCGCAGGCGCGAAGGATGAAGGCCCGGAACCTGGTTGTGCGGCCTGGCGCTTGCCGCTGCCTGGGCCAAGGGAGCAGACCATTGACCCGTGAAACCGAACGATTACTGCGGTGGACATGAAAAATAGGGCTTGGCCACCAACGGTAACGATTCAGACGTTGCCTGGCACAAAAGGCCGCGCATTATAACCGGCGTTCTGTCATTCGGGGGCGTCGGGCCGTGTAGGCACAAGCCCCGGTTTTCTGGCAGTGAAGGAAAAATCTGCTAACAATGCACACGGTGCGTATAACGGCAGCTACGCCATAATGCGCGCCGAGCTAAAAGGAGCATCCAATGAGCAGCACTGCACAAACTGCTGAAGGCGAAAAAATTCTCATCGTTGACGACGATCCGGGGCTGAGCAGCCTGCTGGAGCGCTTTTTCGTCAGCAAGGGCTACCGTGCCCGTGCCGTACCGAACACCGAGCAGATGGACCGTCTGCTGTCCCGCGAAGTGTTCAACCTGGTCGTCCTCGACCTGATGCTGCCAGGCGAAGACGGCTTGACCGCATGCCGCCGCCTGCGGGCCGCGAACAATCAGATTCCGATCATCATGCTCACCGCCAAGGGCGACGAGCTGAGCCGCATCAAGGGCCTGGAACTGGGCGCCGACGATTACCTGGCCAAGCCGTTCAACCCCGACGAGCTGATGGCCCGCGTCAAGGCCGTGCTGCGCCGTCAGGCTCCGGCCGTGCCGGGCGCACCGGGCAGCGAAGACGAAAACGTCACCTTCGGCGATTACGTGCTGTCCCTGGCCACCCGCGAACTCAAGCGCGGTGACGAAGTGCACATGCTGACCACCGGCGAATTCGCGGTGCTCAAGGCACTGGTGATGAACGCCCGCCAGCCGCTGACCCGCGACAAGCTGATGAACCTGGCCCGTGGCCGGGAATGGGATGCGCTGGAGCGCTCCATCGACGTGCAGATTTCCCGTCTGCGCCGGATGATCGAACCCGATCCGTCCAAACCGCGCTACATCCAGACCGTCTGGGGCGTGGGCTATGTGTTCGTGCCGGACGGCAACTCCACCAAGTGACCGGTGATCTGCAGTAGCGGGTCTGGCGGATGTTCGCCGGCAGACTCGCCCTCCGCAATGTGCGAGCATGGCTCGCTCCTGCAAGCGTGTAGCGGCTATTCATGAAGACCCCCGTCTGGTTCCCCCAAAGTTTCTTTTCCCGCACCTTGTGGCTGGTGCTCATCGTCGTGCTGTTCTCCAAGGCCCTGACCCTGGTGTACCTGCTGATGAACGAGGACGTGCTGGTGGACCGCCAATACAGCCACGGCGTCGCCCTGACGCTGCGCGCCTATTGGGCGGCCGACGAAGAGAACCGCGCGAAGATCGCCGATGCCGCGACCCTGATCCGGGTGGTGGGCGCCGGGGTGCCGGAAGGCGAGCAGCATTGGCCGTACAGCGAGATCTACCAGCGGCAGATGCAGGCCGAACTCGGCGCCGACACCGAAGTGCGTCTGCGCATGCATTCGCCGCCGGCCTTGTGGGTGCGGGCGCCGAGCCTGGGCGACGGCTGGCTGAAGGTGCCGCTGTACCCGCACCCGTTGCGCGGGCAGAAGATCTGGAACGTGCTCGGCTGGTTCCTGGCCATCGGGCTGCTGTCCACCGCGTCGGCGTGGATCTTCGTCAGCCAGCTCAACCAGCCGCTCAAGCGCCTGGTCTATGCCGCCCGGCAACTCGGCCAGGGCCGCAGCGTGCGGCTGCCGATCAGCGACACCCCCAGCGAGATGACCGAGGTGTACCGCGCCTTCAACCAGATGGCCGAAGACGTGGAGCAGGCGGGCCGCGAGCGCGAACTGATGCTGGCCGGGGTTTCCCATGACCTGCGCACGCCGCTCACCCGGTTGCGGCTGTCGCTGGAACTGATGGGCGACCGCACCGACCTCACCAACGACATGGTGCGCGACATCGAAGACATGGACGCGATCCTCGACCAGTTCCTGGCCTTCATCCGTGACGGACGGGACGAGACGGTGGAGGAGGTGGACCTGAGCGACCTGGTGCGCGAGGTGGCGGCGCCCTACAACCAGAACGAAGAAAAGGTGCGCCTGCGCCTGGAGCCGATCCAGCCGTTCCCGCTGCGCCGGGTGTCGATGAAGCGCCTGCTCAATAACTTGATCGGCAACGCGCTGAACCATGCCGGCAGCGGCGTGGAGGTGGCGGCCTACGTGTCCGGCGACACCAGCGCTCCGTATGTGGTGCTGAGCGTGATGGACCGCGGGGCGGGGATCGACCCGGCGGAGCTGGAGGCGATCTTCAACCCGTTCACCCGCGGCGACCGCGCACGGGGCGGCAAGGGCACCGGGCTGGGCCTGGCGATCGTCAAGCGGATCGCTTCGATGCACGGCGGCAACGTGGAACTGCGCAACCGCTCCGGCGGCGGGCTGGAGGCGCGGGTGCGGTTGCCGTTGGGGTTGATGCTGCCGCGGGATGCGGTCTAGCGGGCCGGATCTTCCGTGGGGCTGAGGGCCTCATCGCGAGCAGGCTCGCTCCCACATTGATCTGGGGCGTTCACAGCCGTCGTGAACGGCGCGGAATCTGTGGGAGCGAGCCTGCCCGCGATGGCGGCCTTGCGGCCGCCCCTTCTGTGAAGGTCAGCCTTTGCCCTTGGTGCGGGTCATGTTCGGCCCGCCGTTCTTCTCGAGGTGTTCGATGATGATCCCGGCCACGTTCTTGCCGGTGGTGGTCTCGATCCCTTCCAGACCGGGCGAGGAGTTCACCTCCATCACCAGCGGCCCGTGATTGGAGCGCAGGATGTCCACGCCGGCCACGGTCAGCCCCATCACCTTGGCGGCCCGCAGGGCGGTCATGCGTTCCTCGGGGGTGATCTTGATCAGGCTGGCGCTGCCGCCGCGGTGCAGGTTGGAGCGGAACTCCCCCGGCTTGGCCTGGCGCTTCATCGCCGCGATCACCTTGTCGCCGACCACGAAGCAGCGGATGTCCGCGCCGCCGGCTTCCTTGATGTATTCCTGCACCATGATGTTCTGCTTCAGGCCCATGAACGCCTCGATCACGGACTCGGCGGCGGTCGCGGTTTCGCACAGCACCACGCCGATGCCCTGGGTGCCTTCCAGCACCTTGATCACCAGGGGGGCGCCGTTGACCATGTCGATCAGGTCGGGAATGTCGTCCGGCGAGTGGGCGAAACCGGTCACCGGTAGGCCGATGCCGCGGCGCGACAGCAGCTGCAGCGAACGCAGCTTGTCCCGCGAACGGGCGATGGCCACCGATTCGTTGAGCGGAAACACCCCCATCATCTCGAACTGACGCAACACCGCGCAGCCGTAGAACGTCACCGACGCGCCGATCCGCGGGATCACCGCGTCGAAGCCTTCCAGCGGCTTGCCGCGGTAGTGGATCTGCGGCTTGTGGCTGGCGATGTTCATGTAGGCGCGCAAGGTGTCGATCACCACCATTTCATGCCCGCGTTCGGTTCCGGCTTCGACCAGACGGCGGGTGGAATACAGACGCGGGTTCCGCGACAGCACAGCGATCTTCATGCAACACCTGTGGAGGAGGTAGATACCGGGAACACCGGCTTGTCTTGTACATACTTGACGCCCGGACTGACCACCAGCTGGCCGTCGATCAGGGCTTTGGAACCGAGCAGCAGGCGATAGCGCATGGACTTGCGGCAGGCGAGGGTGAATTCGACCGGCCAGACCCGGTCGCCCAGGGCCAGGGTGGTGCTGATCACGTAGCGCACCTGGGCCTGGCCGTTGGAGCTCTTGATGGTCTTTCGGGTGACCAGCGGTGCTTCGCAGCGCCGGTGGCGCAGTTGCACCACCGTGCCCAGGTGCGCGGTGAAGCGCACCCACTTCTCGCCGTCGCGCTCGAACGGCTCGATGTCGGTGGCGTGGAGGCTGGAGGTGCTGGCGCCGGTGTCGATCTTCGCCCGCAGGCCCGCCACTCCCAGATCCGGGAGCGCCACCCACTCGCGCAGACCGACGACGGTCAAATGGTCAAATGTCTTCAAAAAAATGCTCAGCCGGTGAGACCGTCCGGCCCGGGGGCCGCAATGGCGGTATTCACGCAGAATAAGGGTTAAAAGGCGACAGATATCTGCGGGCCGGATTGTAATCCGGGACGGCGCCGTTCATGGCACGACAGAAACGGTAGTACAGTTCACCAATATTTCAGAATGAGGAAAATCCATGGCACAAAAAAGCGAAGAGGACGACAAGGTCCGTCTCGACAAATGGCTGTGGGCGGCGCGGTTCTACAAAACCCGTGCGTTGGCCAAGGCGGCCATCGAGAGCGGCAAGGTGCATTGTCGGGGGGAGCGTTGCAAGCCTGGCAAAGAGCCACGCATCGGCGATGAATTCGAGATCCGCACCGGCTTCGATGAACGCACGGTGGTGGTTCAGGCCTTGTCGATCGTGCGCCGCGGCGCGCCCGAGGCGCAGACGCTGTATGCCGAGACCGACGCCAGCGTCGCCAAGCGCGAAGCGGCAGCGGCGATGCGCAAGGCCGGCGCGCTGGGGGTGAGCACCGACGGCAAGCCGAGCAAGAAACAGCGGCGGGATCTGTTCAAGTTTCGTGGGAGCAGCAGCGGCGAATAGCGCCGCTGTTTCGTTGGATTCAGGGCAGGCCCGGTCGAACGCTGTTCGACCAGTGCGGGAGCGAGCCTGCCCGCACCCGAGGCAGTATCAGACGCCGCGCACCACACTCATCCGCGACACCACCGGCAACTTGCCCAGCAGGGCGAAGACCGGCGCCGTCACCTTCAGCCAGAAGTTCGCGGCATGGTGCGCGAACGGCGTGTAGTAGCCCCAGCCCAGCGCCCACACGGCCAGCAGCAGACCGCCGATGTAGTCGTCCTGGCCCCAATGCGCGCCGGCCACCAGCCGCGGCAGCATGAACAGCAGCGCCAGGCCCCAGACCGTCAGGCGCTGGCCGGCGGTGCGGCTGAACACGCCCATGAACAGCGCCCAGATCAGCAGCACCGAAGCGTGGTCACCGGGGAAGCTCTGGCTCGAACGGTCCTTCAGCTCCCAGGTCTTTTCCAGGTGCGGGAAGAAATCGCTGATGTGCACCGCCCCCTCCAGCACCATCGACGGGCTGCTGTGCTGCCAGCCCATGTGGTCGGCGAACTTGGAGAACAGGGCGCGGATGACCACCATCAGCAGCAGGATCGAGAAGAAACCGAAGAAGGCGCGGCGCACGTCGGTGGCCTTGAAGACCCAGTCGCCCTTGATCAGCAGTGTCAGGAGGATCAGGCCGACCACGATGTCGAAAGGGCGCAGACTTGCAATTGCCCAGATGTGGAGCCATATGGGGTTGCTGGCCAATGGCGCGTTGAGTGAGCGGAACAGCCACTCGTCGAAAACCGAACACAGCATCTGGCCCGTAGGCCATAACCAGAAAGCCAGCAGTGCCAACGGCACCGCGTTGCACAGAACCAGCCGGCCGAGGTTCCACCTTGATTGGAACAAACCCGGATTGTTCATAAAATGCCTCCCGTGGCAGAACAGGCGCACCAAAAAGGGTGCCAAGAAGCGCAAATTTTCATCTTTTGTAACCATTTTGTCATCTTATTCAGATACCGAGCCCATGACCGATTTCCCGGATACCGACTACACCCAACGCTTCATCTTCGATGACAGCGACACCCGCGGCGAACTGGTGGCGCTGGAGCGCAGCTACGCCGAAGTCCTCGCCAAGCACCCCTATCCGGAGCCGGTGGCGCAGCTGCTGGGCGAGCTCATGGCGGCCGCCTCGCTGCTGGTGGGCACCCTCAAATTCGACGGTCTGCTGATCCTTCAGGCCCGCTCCGAAGGCCCGGTGCCGCTGCTGATGATCGAGTGCTCCAGCGAGCGCGAGATCCGTGGCCTGGCCCGCTACCACGCCGATCAGATCGCGCCGAACGCGTCCCTGGCCGACCTGATGCCCAACGGCGTGCTGGCCCTGACCGTCGACCCGACCGCCGGCCAGCGCTACCAGGGCATCGTCGACCTCGACGGCGAGACCCTGTCCGACTGCTTCACCAACTACTTCGTCATGTCCCAGCAGGTGGGCACCCGCTTCAAGCTGTACGCCGACGGCCGTCGCGCCCGTGGCCTGCTGCTGCAGCAACTGCCGGCCGACCGCCTGAAGGACGAAGAGGAGCGCGCCGCGAGCTGGCAGCACATCACTGCGCTGGCCAGCACCCTGACCGCCGACGAACTGCTGAGCCTGGACAACGAAACCGTGCTCCATCGCCTCTACCATGAAGAGCAGGTGCGCCTGTTCGATGTGCAGAAACTGCGTTTCCGCTGCAGCTGCTCCCGGGAGCGTTCGGGCAATGCGCTGGTCAGTCTGGGTCTTGAGGATGCGCAGCAATTGGTGGCCGAACACGGCGGCCAGGTCGAGATCGATTGCCAGTTCTGCAACGAGCGCTACCTGTTCGACGCGGCGGACATCGCTCAATTGTTCGCCGGCGCGGGTGTCGAGACACCGTCAGATACCCGGCACTAAAACGGTTCAGCGCAGGTAAATTCACTGCCCGGCGACGGATTAACGCCGTTACGACGGGAGGGCCCTACTCTTTTTGGGCTTTTCTGGCATAATCCGGCGCACTTTTTTCGCGGTAGTAGTGCACGACTTTCTACTACAAAACGTTTGGAGCACACTCGGCCACTGGCCGACGGGGAAACTCATGACGCAAGCCAATAACGCCGTGTACACCGATCTGAGTGTTGATGATCTGGTAAAAGAAGCCCTGAAACGCGGTGAGGGCGAGCTTGCCGATACCGGCGCCCTGGTTGTCCGCACCGGTCACCGCACCGGCCGTTCGCCAGTCGACCGTTTCATCGTTGAAGAGCCTTCCACCCAGGCCGCCATCGCCTGGGGCCCGATCAACCGCAAGTTCCCGGCCGACAAGTTCGACGCGCTGTGGGCCCGGGTCGAAGCCTTCAACAATGCGCAAGAGCACTTCGTTTCCCACGTGCATGTAGGTGCGGCGGCCGAGCACTACCTGGCCGTGAAGATGACCACCCAGACCGCCTGGCAGAACCTGTTCGGCCGTTGCCTGTTCATCAACCCTGCGCAATACAACCCGGCCGGCCGCGACGAGTGGCAAGTGCTCAACGTCGCCAACTTCGAGTGCGTGCCGGAGCGTGACGGCACCAACTCCGACGGTTGCGTGATCATCAACTTCGCCCAGAAGAAAGTGCTGATCGCCGGCATGCGTTACGCCGGTGAAATGAAGAAAGCCATGTTCTCCGTGCAGAACTTCCTGCTGCCGGCCGCCGACGTGCTGCCGATGCACTGCGCCGCCAACATCGGCGAAGAAGGCGACGTGACCCTGTTCTTCGGTCTGTCCGGCACCGGCAAGACCACCCTGTCCGCCGACGAAAGCCGTTACCTGATCGGTGACGACGAACACGGCTGGGGCGAAGGCGTGGTGTTCAACATCGAAGGCGGTTGCTATGCCAAGTGCATCGACCTGTCCGAGAAGAACGAGCCGGTGATCTGGAAAGCCATCAAGCACGGCGCGGTGCTGGAGAACGTCGTCATCGACGACGCCAAGCACGCCGACTACGCCGATGTCAGCCTGACCCAGAACAGCCGCGCAGCCTACCCGCTGGAGCACGTCGCCAAGCGTTCCGAGAAGAACCTGGGCGGCGAGCCGAACGCCGTGATCTTCCTGACCTGCGACCTGACCGGCGTTCTGCCGCCGGTGTCTATCCTGAACAACGAGCAGGCGGCCTACCACTTCCTGTCCGGCTACACCGCTCTGGTGGGATCGACTGAAATGGGTTCGGGCAGCGGCATCAAGTCGACCTTCTCCACCTGCTTCGGCGCACCGTTCTTCCCGCGTCCGGCAGGCGAGTACGCCGAGCTGCTGATCAAGCGCATCAAGGGCTTCAACTCCAAGGTCTACCTGGTCAACACCGGCTGGACCGGCGGTGGCTACGGCGTCGGCAAACGCTTCAACATCCCGACCACCCGTGCGGTGATCGCAGCGATCCAGAGCGGCGCGCTGATCGGTGCCGAAACCGAGCACCTGGACACCATCAACCTGGACGTGCCGCTGGCCGTGCCGGGCGTCGAAACCAACCTGCTCAACCCGCGCAACACCTGGGCTGACAAGGCTGCCTACGACGAAGCCGCCAAAGCGTTGGCCGGTCTGTTCATCGAGAACTTCAAGAAGTTCGAAGTGAGCGACGCGATCAAGGCTGCCGGGCCGAAGCTGTAAGGTCTGGTTCTGCGCATGAAGAAGCCGCCCCTTGGGGCGGCTTTTTTGTGGGCGTCTTCCTTGCCGGATCCTGCCCGCGGCTCGGCGGGCAACGCTGCCCCGCGGGCGGGAAACGACTGTCCGGTGCTATGCACATCAACGGATGTGCCGGTAAGCCTCCACATCCAGCACGCTGGTCGTCAGCCCGCTGCCCGGCGCGTAGATCCCGCCCTTTACCGCCGAGAACCTGACGCCGTTGCTGCCCAGCGAGACATAGCGCTCGCCTTCGTCCAGCTCGGTGAACCAGGTGTAGGAGCATTTCTCCATGAGCTTGTACTTGGCCGCGTCGCGCACCATCGCGTCGCCGTGGCCCTTGAGGGTGGCATCGCTCAGCTTGAGGGGCTTGCTCAACGGGGTGCCCCAGCGTTGCAGGCACACTTCGGCGAAGTGGCGAACCATCAGGCCTGGTTCGGGCAAGGCCTTGGGGCCGCTGACGCCGTCGGCGGACGCGTTGCCGACCAGGGTGGCGTGGCGGCCGGGCATCGGGTAGATGTGGGTGCGGGTGCCGACGGCGGTTTGCGGGATCACGCAACTGAAGCCTTTGGAGCGTTCGTCCCGGGCGTAGAACCCGACATACTCTTGCACGTTGCGGTTGAGCTTGATGCGGTGTTCCTGAAAGTTGCCGATGCCCGGCACCGGATCAATGGCGAAGATGTTCACCGGAATGTGGGCAAGTTGCGCATCGTTGTACATCGCATTGGCCAGCATATGGCAACTGATGCCTCCCCGGCTCCAGCCCACGAGATTGACCTGGGTGGGAATGACGCCGTCCTTGCGGAAGGTCTTGATGATCTGTTCCTGAAGGGCTTGTTGGGTAATGCTGCGTTCGCCGTAGTTGTACTTTCGCCAGAACCAGGATCCTTCGGTCTTCACGTCTTCGATGGGAATGCCGGCCGCCTTGAGGCGGTTGTACTCGGCCTCCGTCAGCCGCTGGCGCTGCCAGGTGCATTTGCCCTTGATGACATTGATCGCATGCTGGACGTTCTCCTCCCAGCCTTTGCCGAACAGCGTGCCGCTGAGCCCGTAGTCCTTGTTCTGCACAAACAGTTCGTCGGCCTGCAGGTTGCCGGTGCCGGGGCCGTCGATCACGATCCACTCGGCGAACTCGCGGCCGGTGTGACGGGAGGCGAGGGAGGACACCAACTCGCCGTCCCAGTAGTTGGCATGGGTCGTGTCGAGCCGGGTCGAGCCTGTGCCGCAGAAGAAAATGGTCAAAGTTGTCATGACGTTGCTCTTGTTTGATGTAAGAGCAAGCAGGCTAGTGGTCACCGTTCTGCGGTTGAAGCGATGGATTATTGCCGGGTTTGTGCCGCCTATTGAGTTAGCCGGTATGCCTTAGTTGCTGTTTTGCGACTTCAAGTAGTTCACAACCGTCTTGCGTCAACAAATAAAGGGCATTGACGATGTTAGGGATGTCTTTGACATCCGCTTGCTTGAAACACATGCAGTAAAGGGTTTCCAGCAGATCGCTGGCGGCGCGGATGCGCTGTTGCGCCGCGTCGAGCAGATCGCCGTGGCGGGCCTCGGTGTCGATGACCAGTGTCGGGCTGTCGTTGTAACTGGTCTTGAGGGGACGATAGCGGTCGGGCATCGGGTTGAACGTGTTCATGGCTCGGAGGTGTCCTGTACGAAGTCACGCTTCAGTTGCGCCGGCCACTATAGGAGTGCGGGTGAAGGTGGGACAAGACAGCCGCAATGGACAGACTTTGTAAGGGTTTTACCGGGGATTGAGGATTTGCCCTACGCGTTTTCACGGCTTTTTCAGGGCGAAACCCTTAGCGGTCAAATTTCCTACCCGATTCTCAGGCGATTCTTGTGAAACCTCTGTATGGTGCGCGCCAGAATCCGTAGGGCGTTTCCGTGCGTCCGATACACGCTTAAAGGGAATTGGGTATGCAGTGGCTAAGAATGGCCTCGATCTTGTTGTTGTGGGTGGGCGCTTGCCGCCCGGGCATCGCTTCCGATGCGGGCAAGGCGCTGGTGCTGACGAATCTGGAGCGCAGCGGCTGGCCGGACGCGCTGACCAGCCAGGCGAACGTCGATACGGCCTCCCGTGCCGAAGTGCTGATGTTCGCCAAGGCCTTGCTGGCCAGCGAGGCGCTGGACGAGCAGGGGCTGAAGCGGCGCCTGGAGGTGCCGCAGGTGCGCCTGGAGTCGATCCGCCGGGTGCGCGACGGCCTGTGGGAAGGCTTGCTGGGCACCTACCGCAACGCCAGCCTGAACTGCGACGGACAAGCGTTTTGCCCGCGGGTGCGCAATGTCGCCGACCTGCGCCAGTTGGCGGCGGCGTTCACCGGCGACATCAGCCCTGCCCATGCGCTGTGGGCCAGCCGCAGCCAAGGCCTGCATGAGCAGACGGTGAACGAGCAACTGCGGGTGGCCTCGCTGCAGCCCTGACGTGCGGCGGGGTCTACGCCGTGCCGGCGGATGCGGGATCCGCGAGCCCGGCCTGGGGCTGGAAGTCCTCGGGGATCGGTACGCAGCCGTTCAGCAGCGGCGGTGCGATGAGCAAGGCGAGGGTCAAGGTCAGTCTGTGCAGCATGAACGATTCCTTTGCGGATGACGTGCGCACATCCGCCGTCATGGCGCGATGCAGGTAAACGCAGGTCAATGGGCGGCCACCCTAGCCTCCGTCCGGCGCGTCGGCGAGCGGCAAAGTGTGTCTTTTGATGCAGGCGCCGATGCCTTCGGCGGGGCTGTATCATTCCGTATCGATTTGCTTTGCGGGCTCCCTCGACTCGCTGCGGTCGTCCGCTAGGCTGTGGTCACGTCAGCGGTCAAGGAGCGACAGCCCATGCACGACACCCTGAAGCGGGTCTTCGGTTATCCACAGTTCCGTCCCGGCCAGGAGGCCACGGTCAGCGCGGTGCTGGCCGGGCGTCCGGCGGCGGCTATCTTCCCCACAGGCTCGGGCAAGTCGCTGTGCTACCAGTTGCCGGCATTGCTGCTGCCGCACCTCACCCTGGTGATTTCTCCGTTGCTGGCGCTGATGCAGGACCAGTTGGCGTTCCTCGCGCGCCACGGCATTGCGGCCGGCAGCATCGACTCGGCGCAAAGCCGTGACGAGGCCAATGCCGTGATGGCCCGTGCCCGCTCCGGCGAGCTGAAGATCCTGATGGTTTCGGTGGAGCGCCTGAAGAACGAGCGCTTTCGCCATTTCCTCCAGCAGGTGCCGATTTCGCTGCTGGTGGTGGACGAGGCCCATTGCATCTCGGAGTGGGGCCACAACTTCCGGCCCGACTACCTCAAGCTGCCGGACTACCAGCGCCAGTTCGGCATTCCACAGGCCCTGTTGCTGACCGCCACGGCGACGCCGCAGGTGATCGCCGACATGCAGGCCAGGTTCGCCATCGCCGCCGGGGATGTGGTGACCACGGGCTTCTACCGGCCCAACCTCGACCTGCGGGTGGAACCGGTTCAGGGGCAGGACAAGCGCCGCCGGCTGGTGGAATGGATGGGCGAACGTGCGGGCCGGCCGGGTATCGTCTACGTCACCCTGCAAAAGACCGCCGAGCAGATCGCCGAGCATCTGGGCCGTCACGGGATTCCCGCCGAGGCCTATCACGCCGGCTTGCCGGGGGATCGGCGGGAGGCGGTGCAGAAGCGCTTCATGGCCGGGCAGACCCACTGCATCGTCGCCACCATCGCGTTCGGCATGGGCATCGACAAGCGGGACATCCGCCACGTGGTGCATTTCGACCTGCCCAAATCCATCGAGAACTACAGCCAGGAAATCGGCCGCGCCGGGCGTGACGGGCAACGTTCGGAGTGCCTGGTGCTTGCCAACCGCGACAGCCTGAACGTGCTGGAGAACTTCGTGTACGGCGACACGCCGGAACAGGACGGCATCCGTTGCGTGCTGGACGAAGTGCTGGCGGCCGGTCACGGTCAGTGGGAGTTCCTGCAGGGCCCGCTGGCGGATCGGAGCAATATCCGTGCGCTGCCGCTCAAGACGCTGTTGGTGCAACTGGAACTGAAGGGGCTGATTGCGCCGCGCTACGCCTATTACGCCGAGTACCGCTTCAAGTACCTGCTGGAGCCGGAGGCGTTGCTGGAGCGTTTCGACGGCGAGCGCCGGGCCTTCGTCGCAGCGCTCATCCAGGCCTCGCCCCGCGCGCGCACCTGGGCCACGGTGGACTTCGACGCCTTGTCCCGACACTACGGCGCCGAGCGGGGCCGGGTGGTGAAGGCGCTGGATCACTTTCAGGAAAAGGGCTGGATCGAGTTGGAAAGCAAGCAGATGACCGAGGTCTACGGCGTGCTGGACAGCGGCTTCGACAGCCAGGCCTTGAGCCGCGAGTTGCATGGGCATTTCTCCCGCCACGAGCGAACCGAAGTGGCGCGGATACACGCCATGCTCGAGCTGTTCGCCTCTGAACGCTGCCTGGGGCGCCGACTGGCCGAACACTTCGGCGACCATGACGCGCCGGTGCAGTGCGGGCACTGTTCGGTATGCAACGGCCAGGTCGCAACGCTCCCCTTGCCGCCGAAGCTGCCGGCGCTTGTGGATAAGTCGTTCGCGGCATTGTGCGGGGCTTTTATCCACAGGCACGGACAGCACACGGGCAACCCACCTTCGGCGCAGCGGCTGACCCGGTTTCTCTGCGGCATCGGCGCGCCGTTGTTCACCAAGCTCAAGGCGCGGACGATCGCCGGCCATGGGGCGCTGGAAGCCTATCCCTATGCCGAGGTGCGCGCCTGGGTGGAGCGGCACCTGTCCGGTGGCTCCGACGCTGCGGTGATCGCAGGTTCCGCATTCACCCATGATCCCTGTGAGAGCCATCCGGCCGGCGAAGGCTTCAGCCCAGGCGCCGCATGGCTGGGTCAAGACGGTGGCGTGGCCGCATCCATCCGCTGAATGTCGATCATCACGGGAACGGGCTTCTAAAACGGCCGTCGGTTGACTAGGGTGAAACCTGTCTTCGGGTCGCCAACAAGAGAACCGCAATGAGCCAGACATCCTTCGAAATCCGCCAGGCTGCCGTGATCGGCGCCGGCACCATGGGCCGCGGCATCGTCATGTGCCTGGCCAATGCCGGCGTGGTGGTGCAGTGGGTCGACAACAATCCGCAGATGCTGGAGCAGGCGCTGGCCGCAGTGGCCGACACCTATGCCCACAACGTGCGCCAGGGGCGCATCGGGCAGGACGAGGCCGACGCCCGTGTCGCCCGCATCACCTCGGCGGCGGACTACATCGCGATCCGCAATGTCGATCTGGTGATCGAAGCGGTGTACGAAAACCTGGAGCTCAAACAGAAGATCTTCCGCGAGCTCGACGGCCTGCTCAAGCCCGGGGCGCTGCTGGCCAGCAACACCTCGGCGCTGGACATCGATGCGATCGCCGCCGCGACGCGGCGGCCGGCCCAGGTGCTGGGCCTGCATTTCTTCAGCCCGGCGCACATCATGAAACTGCTGGAGATCGTGCGCGGCGCGCAGACCTCGCCGGCGGTGCTGGAGGCGGCGCTGGCGCTGGGGGCGCGCATGGGCAAGGTCAGCGTGGTCTCGGGCAATTGCCACGGTTTCATCGGCAACCGCATGCTGCACCCGTATGTGCTTGAAGCCCGCAAGATGCTGCTGGAGGGCGCTTATCCACAACAGGTCGACGCCGCCTTGCAGGGCTTCGGCTTCGCCATGGGCCCGTTTCGCATGTATGACGTGGTCGGCATCGACCTGGAGTGGCGGGCCCGGGAGTTGGCCGGCAAGGGACAGGACGCCCCGGAGATCCAGGTGGACAACCGCTTGTGCGAACTCGGGCGGTTCGGCCAGAAATCCGGCAGCGGCTACTACCGCTATGAGCCGGGCAGCCGGCAGGCCGAGCATGATCCGGAGGTGGACGCGCTGGTGCTGGAGGTCAGCGAACGGCTGGGCTTCCATCGTCGCGTGATCGGGCCTGAGGAGGTTCTGGAGCGGTGCTTGCTGGCGCTGGTCAACGAGGGGGCGAAGATCCTTCAGGAAGGCATTGCCCGCTGCGCCCATGACATCGATCTGGTGTACCTGAACGGCTACGGTTTCCCGGCGGACAAGGGCGGGCCGATGGCCTGGGCGGATTCCCAGGGGCTGGCGGACATCCACCAGCGCTTGCTGGCGTTGGAGACACGGCAGGGGGATCAGTGGAAGCCGGCGCGGTTGATCGGTGAGCTGGCGGCGCAGGGCAAGGGATTCGCCGATGACTGAGACCCCGTCGCGAGCTTGCCGGCGATTGGGAACGGCACGGATTTGACCTTAGACTCACCACCCGACTTCAGGAACTGACACCGATGTCCAACCCGATGCCGCAACGCAGCGACTACCCGCACTTCCAGCCGATCACCACCCGCTGGCACGATAACGACGCTTACGGTCACGTCAACAACGTCACCTATTACAGCTTCTTCGATACGGCGGTGAACACGTACCTGATCCAGGTGGGCGGGTTGGATATCCATGACGGGGAGGTCGTGGGGTTCGTGGTCAGCTCGTCGTGCGACTACTTCGCTTCGATCGCGTTTCCGGACCTGATCGAAGTCGGTCTGCGGGTCGGCAAGCTGGGCAACAGTTCGGTGCAGTACGAACTGGCGGTGTTCAAGGCCGGCGAAAGCGAAGCCTGCGCCGCCGGACAGTTCGTCCATGTGTTCGTCGACCGGGCCAGCAACCGGCCTGCGCCGATTCCGCCGCAACTGCGGCAGGCACTGGAAGGCCTGGTGGTGTGACAGGCAAAAAAAAACGCAGCCTTCAGGCTGCGTTTCTCGGTTCACCGGGCAACGGGGCGCTGAGGCCTCAGTCGCGGTAGTAGCGGTGATGCTTGCGGTGGCCGTAGGCGTGGCCACGGCCAGGGTGATGGTCGCGGTAGTAGCGACGGTCATCGTGACGGCGGTCGTAACGACGGTCGTCGTCATCGCTCTTGTTGCCCATGTAGTTACCCAGCGCGCCGCCGGCGCCGCCGCCTGCCGCTGCGCCGATCAGGCTGCCGGTGGTGCCGCCCATGCTGCGGCCGACCACGTTGCCGCCGGCTGCGCCCAGCGCACCGCCGATGGCGGCTTCGCCGCGGCTGCGTTTGTCTGCGCCGACCGCACTGCCGCCTGCGCCGCCCAGGGCCGCGCCGATGGTGGAGCCGGTGCTGCCGCCCAAGGACTGGCCGACGACCGAACCAAGCACCCCGCCCAATGCGCCGCCCACGCCTGCTTCAGCGGTGCCTCCGGCAGAGGCGACGCCACTGACCAGGCCAAGGGACAACAAGAGAATCGAGGAGAACTTCATAGCGGAGCCTCAAAGGGATGACGGCGCGATCCTGAGGCTGTGGAATAGGCGTGACAATCGAAATCCGACGAGTAGCACGACTTGTGCACAATTCGCTAAGTTATTGTTTTTTGGTTGGAACTTAACCGATTTTCACCGGTCTTTAGCTACTTCGAAAAGGCCGCTTTCATGCAGAAGCGGCCTTTTTTGTGGGCGTTCGAAAATGCGCCGGGGCGAGGGAGCTTGACCCCGAACGGGAGTCCTTCGGACTCCAGCGGGAGCGAGCGCCCTCATCACCATTACGCAGACTTGGACATGATCAGCCCGGTTTCGCTCGCGGCCTCCAGGCGGATCGCGATGAACTTCGAAGTCGGCGTATGGCTGCCGTCGCCGACGCTTTCCAGCGGCACCAGCGGGTTCACTTCCGGATAGTAGGCTGCCGCCTGCCCGGCGGGAATGTCGAACGCCAACAGGGTGAAGCCCTTCACCCGCCGCTCGCGGCCGTCTTCCCACAGCGACACGATGTCGGCCTTCTGGCCCGGCTTGAAGCCCAGGCGGATGATGTCGGCTTCGTTGGCGAACAGCACGTCGCGCTGGCCCTTCACGCCGCGGTAGCGATCGTCGAGGCCATAGATGGTGGTGTTGTACTGATCGTGGGAACGCATCGACTGCAGGATCAGGTCCGGCAGTTGCCCCGTGGCGCGGGTGCGTTCGTGGATCAGATCCTTGGGCAGGGCGTTGGCCTTGAAGTTGGCCCGGCCCGAGGCGGTGTTCCACTTGCGTGCGCCGGCGGTGTTGCCGAGGTAGAAGCCGCCCGGGTGCTTGACCTTCTCGTTGAAGTCCTTGAAGGCCGGAATGGTGTCGGCGATCAGGTCGCGGATGCGCCGGTAGTCGGCCACCAGCCAGTTCCAGTCCACGGGCTTGCTGCCCAGGGTCGCGGCGGCGATGCCGGCGATGATCGACGGTTCCGAACGCATCTGGTTCGACAGCGGCTGCAACTGGCCGTTGGAGGCGTGCACCATGCTGAAGGAGTCTTCCACGGTGACCGCTTGCGGGCCTTCGCCCTGCAGGTCGATGTCGGTGCGGCCCAGGCACGGCAGGATCAGCGCGTCCTTGCCGTGGGCCAGGTGGCTGCGGTTGAGCTTGGTGCTGATCTGCACGGTCAGGTCGCAGTTGCGCAGGGCCTGGAAGGTGCGCGGGCTGTCCGGAGTGGCCTGGGCGAAGTTGCCGCCCAGGCCGATGAACACCTTGGCGCGCCCTTCGGCCATGGCATGGATCGCCTCGACCACGTTGTGGCCGTTGTGGCGTGGCACCTTGAACTGGAAGCGCCGCTCCAGGGCGTCGAGGAACGCCGCCGGCGGACGTTCGTTGATGCCCATGGTGCGGTCGCCCTGCACGTTGCTGTGGCCGCGCACCGGGCACAGGCCGGCGCCGGGCCTGCCGATGTTGCCGCGCAGCAGCATCAGGTTGGCGATTTCCTGGATGGTCGGCACCGAGTGGCGGTGCTGAGTGATGCCCATCGCCCAGCACATGATCACGTTCTTGCCCTTGGCGTACATCCGCGCGGCCCGTTCGATCTCCACCAGGGTCAGGCCCGATTGCGCAACGATCTGTTCCCACGGCGTGTCGTCGACGACGGCCAGGTAATCCAGCACGTTGACGCTGTGTTCATTGAGGAAGCCGTGGTCGAACACGGCGGGGGCACCGGCCTTCTGCGCATCGCGCTCCCATTGCAGCAGGAACTTGGCCATGCCGCGCAGCACCGCCATGTCGCCGCCCAGGGCCGGACGGAAATACGCGGTGTTGGTCGGCTTGTCGCCGTTGGTCAGCATCTCCAGCGGATGCTGCGGGTGCTGGAAGCGTTCCAGGCCACGTTCCTTCAACGGGTTGATGCACACCACCTGGGCGCCGCGCTTGACCGCCTCGCGCAGCGGTTCGAGCATCCGCGGGTGGTTGGTGCCGGGGTTCTGGCCCCAGACGAAAATCGCATCGGCATGCTCGAAGTCGTCGAAGGTCACGGTGCCCTTGCCGACGCCGACACTCTGCGCCAGCGCCACGCCGCTGGCCTCATGGCACATGTTCGAGCAGTCGGGGAAGTTGTTGGTGCCGTAGGCGCGTACGAACAGCTGATAGAGGTACGCCGCTTCGTTGCTGGCCCGGCCCGAGGTGTAGAACTCGGCCTGATCCGGGCTCGACAGGGCTTGCAGGTGCCTGCCGATCAACGCGAAGGCGTCGTCCCAGGCGATGGCCTTGTAGCGGTCGGTCTCGGCGTCGTACACCATCGGCTCGGTCAGGCGGCCCTGGTACTCCAGCCAGTAGTCGCTCTGCTCCAGCAGCGAGGTGACGCTGTGCTTGGCGAAGAACTTCGCGTCCACCCGGCGCTTGGTCGCTTCCCAGTTCACGGCCTTGGCGCCGTTCTCGCAGAACTTCACCATCCCGCTTTCCGGCGAATCGCCCCAGGCGCAGCCGGGGCAGTCGAAGCCGCCGTTCTGGTTGGTCTTGAGCATCATGCGCAGGTTCTTCAGCGCGTTGTCGCTGGTCAGCCAGGCCTGGGCCACGCTGATCAGGGCGCCCCAGCCGCCGGCCGGGCCTTTGTACGGCTTGTAGCGCGGGACGGGTTTCTGGTCGGCTTGATGATGTTGGCTCACAGGTGTTTCTCCCTTTCTGGGCTGTACACCCGCGGCGCGTTCTTCTGCGGCAGGTGGATGAGATTGAGGTTGTGCCGGCGGGCCCACTGCACCGCGAGGCCGGTGGGCGCCGACAGGCTGACGAGGGTCTGGATGCCGGCCCGCAGGACTTTCTGGATCAGTTCTAGGCTGCAGCGGCTGGTGACGATCGCCGCACCGCCGGCTGTGGAAATCTTTTGCCGCACCAGGCCGCCGATCAGCTTGTCGAGGGCGTTGTGCCGGCCGATGTCTTCGCGGCCCAGCAGCAGCTCGCCATTGGCGTTCATGAACACCGCCGCATGCACGGCGCCGCAGTGCTGGCCCAGCGGCTGGAACTCGCTGATGCGCTGGCGCAGGCCGTCGAGCCACTGCGGCGGCGGCAAGGGCGCGCCGGGCAGTTCGGCGAGTTCGGGCAGCGCCTGTTCCACCGCTTCCACGCCGCACAACCCGCAGCCGCTGGTGCCGGCCAGTTGCCGACGCTGTTGCTTGAGGTTCCAGAAAGCGCGGTTGGCGATGGTCACCTGCGCGTACTGCGCCTGGCCTGAGCCGGTCAGTTGCAGGTCATAGATGTCGGCGGCGTCTTCGATGATGCCGCTGCCCAGGCTGAAGCCGACGATGAAGTCTTCCAGGTCGGTCGGGCTCACCAGCATGACGGCCTGGCTGATTCCGTTGTAGGCGATCGCCAAGGCGACTTCCTCGGCCAGGGCGGTGGCGGCCGATTCGTTTTGGGGAAGGTCGCTGTAGCTGTAGGTGCGGCTCGCGGCGGGCGCGCCCGTTTCGACAGCAGGCGCCGCGCAGGCAGGGCGCTTGGCGTTCATGGCATCACCGACGGATTGATCAACGTTAAGCCTAGGCGCGTCAAGTTGTCGCGTCTAATCGCTAGTGTCGATCTTCCGATAGATGCCGTCGATCAAGCGGCCGCTGGCGATTTCCGGTACAGCGCGAAACAGGCCTCGGCCAACGCCGAACGGGGCGCCCCGCGCCGCATGATCAGGCCCAGCGGTGCGAGGGTGCGGGCGTTTTCGATCGGTTGCAGGCGCAGGTGATCGGTGAGGTTTTCCAGGCCGCCGTCCAGCGGCATCACGGCGCAGCACAGGCCGCCGTGCACGGCTTGCAGCAATTGATGGACGGCGTCGGTCTGCAGCAAAGGCTGCGGGGTCAGGCCGCGGCTGTGGAAGTTGTGGTCGATGGACTGGCGAAAGTGCATGCCGCTGGTGAGCATGCCCAGCGGCAGTTCGATCAGCGACTCCCAGCTCAACGGCGCCTCGCCGAAGGTGAAGCAGCGCTGATCGTAGAGCAGGCCCATGCGGGTCTCGCTCAGTTCGAGGGACTCGAAGCGCTCGCTGTCCAGACGGTCCAGGTAGGACACGCCCAGGTCGATGCGGTTGTTGGCCAGGTGTTCGAGTACCTGCTCGGAGCTGAGCGACGACAGCTCGAAGCGCAGGTTCGGGTGCTGCCCGTGCAGCTGGCGCATCAGCGGCACGGCGTCGAAACTCGACAACGGCACGACCCCCAGCCGCAATGTGCCGATCAGGTTGCCGCGGCAGGCCGCCGCTTCGGCCTGCAAGCCGTCGTAGGCCGCCAGCACCGTGCGCGCCCAGGCCAGCACCCGCTCCCCCGGCGCCGTGAAGCCTTCGAAGCGCTGGCCGCGGTTGACCAGCGGCAGGTCCAGCTCTTCTTCGAGGCTGCGCAGGCGCATCGACAGCGTCGGCTGAGTGACGTGGCAACGGGCCGCGGCCTGGCCGAAGTGGCGGGTCTCGTCGAGGGCGATGAGGAATTTCAGCTGCTTGATGTCCATCTTCGCTCCGGGGCGTGGGTTGGGGGTGGGCGATTCTAACGCCTGTGCGGGGGCAGGGTCATTGGTCGGGCCGGAACCGGCTCCGCGCGGGGTGGTCTAGGCTTTGTCGACTGACCCTTGATTCCATGGAGAGAACACGATGAGCATTTTCAGTTTTGTGAAAGAGGCGGGCGAGAAACTGATCGATCTGCTGACGCCGGGCAACGCCAACGCCGGCGATCAGCTGAAGGATCACATCAGCAAGGTCGGCCTGGGCAACCCGAACGTCCAGGCGACCGTGGACGGGGACAAGGTCACGGTCACAGGCGAAGTGGCGAGCCAGGAGGAGAAGGAAAAGATCCTGTTGGCCCTGGGCAACATCGCCGGGGTCGGCAGTGTGGACGACCAGATCACCGTGACCGGGCCGGTCGCGACGGCAGCACGTTTCGTCACGGTGAAGAAGGGCGATACCCTCAGCGCGATCTCCAAGGCCGAATACGGCGACGCCAACAAGTACAACAAGATCTTCGAGGCCAACAAGCCGATGCTGTCGCATCCGGACAAGATCTATCCGGGCCAGGTGCTGCGCATCCCCGAATGACCTTGTGGCGAGGGAGCGTGCTCCCTCGCTGGTTGGGGCCCTAGAGGCCCTCAATCAGATCCCGGTAATCCCCCACCGCCGCAAATTCTGCCGTGTCCTTCGGCCCTTTGCGGCTGTCCGGCTCCTTCACCGCCAGCAGATGCGCCACGCCGAAACCCCGGGCGCTGCGCAGGATCGGCAAGGTGTCGTCGATGAACAGGCTGCGCGCCGGATCGAAGCGCAGATCCGCCTGCAAGGCGTCCCAGAACTGCGGGTTTTCCTTGGGGAAACCGTAGTCATGTGAACTGATGAGCCGCTCGAAGTACGGCGCCAGTTCGATCCGCTCCAGTTTCAGCGACAGCGAATCACGGTGTGCGTTGGTGATCATCACCACCCGCTTGCCGGCCTGCCTGATCGCCGCCAGAAAGGTGTCGGCGTCCGGACGAAGGGCGATGAGGTGGGCGGTCTCCAGCTTCAGTTCGCGCACCGGCAGCTTCAGTTCGGCGCTCCAGAAATCCAGGCAGTACCACTGCAGCCGCCCCGCGTTGCGTTCGAACAGCGGCTGCAGTTCCATCTGCGCCATGGCCAGGCTCATGCCGTGCAGTTCGGCGTAGCGCCGGGGCAGGTGCTCCAGCCAGAAATGGTTGTCGAAGTGCAGGTCCAGCAGCGTGCCGTCCATGTCCAGCAGAACGGTATCGATGTCGGACCACGGTAATGAAGGCATGGCAACGTCTCGGGGGGTAGAAAGATATCCGACGCAAACAATCGGAAAAGCCGCGTTATAGTAGCGCGTTCACCCAAGGAGCTTCGCATGCGCCAGAAACCCACCGTCCTCGCCCGCGAGATTGTCGCCACCAGCCGGCTGTTCTGCGTCGAAGAACTGAAGCTGCGTTTTGCCAACGGCGCGGAGCGCACCTACGAGCGCCTGGTCGGCAAGGGCGCCGGGTACGGTGCCGTGATGATCGTGGCGATGCTGGATGCCGAGCACGCGGTGCTGGTCGAGGAATACTGCGGTGGCACCGACGAATACGAGCTGTCGCTGCCCAAGGGCCTGATCGAGCCCGGCGAGGATGTGCTGGCGGCGGCCGAGCGTGAGCTCAAGGAAGAGGCCGGCTACGGCGCGCGGCAACTGGAGCACCTGACCGAACTGTCGCTGTCTCCGGGCTACATGAGCCAGAAGATTCAGGTGGTGCTGGCCACCGATCTGTACGAAGAGCGCCTGGAAGGCGACGAACCTGAGCCGATGCGCGTGGACAAGGTCAACCTGCGCGAGCTGTCGGCCTTGGCGCAGACTCCGAACTTTTCCGAAGGCCGCGCGCTGGCGGCCCTGTACCTGACCCGTGATCTGCTGACCCAGCGCGGGTTCTTCAAGCCATGAGTGAGAGCCCGATGAATTTTCCCCATCCGATGATGGCGCCGGTGGTTGAACTGGCCTTGCGCGCAGGCCAGGCGATCCTGCCGTTCTGGCGCGCCGGGGTGGCGGTCACCGCCAAGTCCGACGATTCGCCGGTGACCGCTGCCGATCTGGCGGCGCACCACGTGATCGCAGCCGGCCTGGCGGCGTTGGCGCCGGACATTCCGGTGCTGTCCGAAGAGGACGCCGACATCCCGCAGGCCGTGCGCGCCGGGTGGCAGCGCTGGTGGCTGGTGGATCCGCTGGACGGCACCAAGGAGTTCATCAGCGGCAGCGAGGAGTTCACCGTCAACATTGCCCTGGTCGAGAACGGTCGAGTGGAGTTCGGTGTGGTGTCGATGCCGACCAGCGGGCGCTATTACGTCGGCGGCGCCGGGCTCGGCGCCTGGCGCGGCGACACGGGCGGCACGCCGCAGGCGATCCGGGTGCGCGATGTGCCGGGGCCGGGCGAGGCGTTCACCGTGGTCGCCAGCCGCCGTCATTCCAGCCCGGAGCAGGAGCGGCTGCTGAACGGCTTGAGCGCCAGCCTCGGCGAGCTGCAGCTGGCGAACATCGGCAGTTCGCTGAAGTTCTGCCTGCTGGCCGAAGGGGCGGCGGACTGCTACCCGCGCCTGGCGCCGACCTCGCAGTGGGACACGGCGGCGGCGCAAGGCGTGCTGGAAGGCGCCGGCGGCGAGGTGCTGGACCTGAACGGCGTGGCGTTCAGCTACCCGGCCCGGGAGTCGTTGCTCAACGGGTTCTTCCTGGCGTTGCCGGCGAAGGCGGCGTGGCGCTCGAAACTGCTGGAACTGGCCCGCACCTGACGCCTTCAGCGGTGCAGGACGTATTGGCCGGTGAAGGTCACCGCGTCCTCATCGCTCCCGGCGTTGACGACCCGCGTCTGCAGCGTCAGCCGCGCGCGCCCGTAACGCCGGTACATCGCCAGGAATTTCTTCCATACCGCCGCCTCCGGTTCCGGGCAAACGGCGACGGCATCGCCGGTCACCGGCAGGGGATACAGGATCTGCCCTTCCTGAATGACGATGTGGCCGTCGGTGATGCCTTCCTCTTTCAGGCGCAGGTGCAGCCAGCCCCAGCCGGCCAGCACCGCGCCGCAGTACAGGCTGCCGCCGAACATGGTGCTCTTGTGGTTGACGTTGGCCTCCAGCGGCAGGTGCAGGCGCAGTTGCCGTTCGTGCCAGTCGAGCACCTTGAGGCCCATGTCCCGGGTCAGCGGGATGTCGTGGTGGAGGACGGATTCCAGGTAAAGGCTGTCGCGGCTCATGTCCGATCCTCTTGCGGCAACGGGGGTGCGTAGGGGCGAATCATTCGGATTCCTCGGACTGGCCGGCGCCGTCGGCGAAGTTCAGGCCGTGCTTGCGCAGTTTGTCGTGGAGGGTCTTGCGCGGAATGCCCAGGGCTTCGGCGAGGCTGCGCACCGAGCTGTGGGAGCGCGCCAGTTCGGCGGCGATCAGCGATTTCTCGAAGTTCTCCACTTGCTCGCTGAGGCCGGCGCCGACCGTTCCGGCGGTCGCACTGCCCTGGCCGCCGCTTTCGGTGTTGTCCAGCGCCAGTTCCAACCCGAGGGCGAAGCGCTCCGCCGCGTTCTGCAGCTCGCGCACATTGCCCGGCCACGGGTGGCGCAGCAGCAGGGCGCGCTGGGCCGGTTGCAGTTCGTGGGTGGGCAGGCCATGGCGGGCGCTGGCTTCGTCGGCGTAGTGCTGGAACAGCACCAGCACGTCTTCGCCCCGTTCGCGCAGCGGCGGGATGCGCAGCGGGGCGACGTTGAGGCGGTAGTAGAGGTCGGCGCGGAAACGCCCTTGATCGGCAGCCTGGCGCAGATCTTCCTTGGTCGCCGCGATGACGCGGATGTCCAGCGGGATCAATTGATTGCCGCCCAGCCGTTCGACCACCCGCTCCTGCAGCATGCGCAGCAGCTTGACCTGCACGTCCAGGCTCATGCTTTCGATCTCGTCGAGAAACAGCGTGCCGCCGTTGGCGAACTCGAACTTGCCGATCCGGCGCTTCTGCGCGCCGGTGAAGGCGCCGGGCTCATGGCCGAACAGTTCGCTTTCCACCACCGATTCGGCCAGGGCGCCGGCGTTGATCGCCACGAACGGCCCGTTGCGCCGGCTCGACAGGTCATGCAGGGCGCGGGCGACGACTTCCTTGCCGGCGCCGGTCTCTCCGAGGATAAGCACATCGGCCTTGGTCGCCGCCAGGGCGCCGATCTGTTCGCGCAGGCGCAGCATGGGTGCCGAGTGCCCGACCAGCCGCGCGCTCAGTTCGTTGCGGTCGCTGAGCGCCAGGCGCAGGCTGCGGTTGTCCAGCACCAGCCGCCGCAAGGCCAGGGCGCGGCGCACGCTGTCGAGCAGGGCGTCGCTGGCGAAGGGTTTCTCCAGAAAGTCATAGGCGCCGGCGCGCATGGCCTGCACCGCCAGCGGCACGTCGCCGTGGCCGGTGATCAGCAGCACCGGCAGTTCCGGATCCAGGGCGTGCAGTTCGGTCAGCAGTTCCAGGCCGTCCATGCCGGGCATGCGGATGTCGCTGACCACCACGCCCGGCCAGTCTCGCTCCAGTTGCCCGGCCAGGCCGGTGGCCTCTGACAGCGACAGGACTTTCAGGCCGGCCAGGTCCAGGGTCTGGCCGAGGGCCTGGCGCAGGTGCGGATCGTCGTCGATCAGCAGCACCTGGATGCGGTTGTCGATGGTCATGCGCTTCGGTCCTCGGACGGTTGCAGACTGACGCCGGGCGCTCCGGCGCGCAGCCTCAGGGTGATCAGGGCGCCGCCTTGCTTGTGGTTGGCGAACGACAGTTCGCCGCCGAAGGCGCGCATCAGGGTCTCGCAGATCGCCAGCCCCAAACCAAGGCCCTGGGTGCGGGTCTTGGTGGTGTAGAAGGGCTCGCTGGCGCGGCCGAGGGCCTCCATGCAGAAGCCGGGGCCGTTGTCGCGGATGTACAGGTTGACGCCGTCGCCGGTGGATTCGGCACTCAGCCACAGTTTGCGCGGCGGGCCTTTCTCGGTCAGGGCGTCGAGGGCATTGGCCAGCAGGTTGCCGAGCACCTGGCGCAGGCGGGTTTCCCCGGCCTCCACCCACAAGGTGGCGGCGGGCAGGTCGCGGATCAGCTCGACGTCCATGCTCCGCCGGCGCTTGGCCAACAGCGCCAGGGCGTCGTCCAGCGCCGGTTGCAGGGCGACGCTCTCGGGAGCGTGGCGGTCGCGGCGGGCGAAGGCGCGCAGGTGGGCGATGATCGAGGCCATGCGCCCGGTCAGTTCGCTGATCAGTTTGAGGTTGCCGCGGGCGTCGTCGGTGCGCTGATGGTCGAGCAGCACCTCGGCGTTTTCGGCGTAGCTGCGGATCGCCGCCAGCGGCTGGTTGAGCTCGTGGCTGATGCTCGCCGACATGGTGCCCAGCGCCGACAGCTTGCCCGCCTGCACCAGGTCGTCTTGGGCCCGCACCAGTTCCTGCTGGGCGTGCTCGCGCTCCAGCACTTCCTGCTTCAGCCGGCGGTTGAGCCCTTCGAGGTCGCTGGTGCGCTCGGCGACCCGACCCTCCAGCTCACGCCGGGCCTTGCCTTCGAAAGCGATCCGTTCCAGGTAGTGCCGGCGCCGCTGCATCATCAGCCCGAGCAGCAGCATCACCACCAGCAGCGTGGCGCCGCCGATCGCCACCACGGTGCGCACCGGACGGTCGATCAGGGTGCGCGGGGCGAGGATGCTCACGCTCCAGCCGGTTTCGGTGATTTCCCGGGTCTGGGTCAGCCACGCCGTGGGGCTGAGGTTCAACGGGCGCGGATCGCGGGTCGGATAGGGCTGGATTGCGGTGATCGCCGTGCGCTCGCTGTCGCTCAAGGGCCGGGTCGAGCGGAAGCGCCATTCCGGGCGCGACGTGAGGATGACCACGCCGTTGTGGTCGGTCACCAGCAGTTGTTCGGGCGTCTTGCCCCACAGGCTTTCGGTGTGGTCCAGGTCGACCTTGATCACCAGCACGCCGATGGTCTTGTCCCCCGCGCGCACGGCGGCGGCGAAGAAGTAGCCGCGCTTGGCCGAGGTGGTGCCCAGGCCGAAGAAGCGCCCGAGGTGCCCGGCCATGGCTTCGCTGAAGTAGGGCCGGAAGGAGAAATTGCGCCCGACGAAGCTGTCGTGCTTGTCCCAGTTCGACGCGGCCAGGGTCTTGCCGGAGGTGTCCATCAGGTACATGACCTCGGCGCCGGTCTGGGCGGCGATGTTCTTGAGCAGGCGGTTGGCGTTGGCCTGGGTGTCGCCGTCGTCGGGGGCCGCGAGCATGGCGCGCAGGGCCGGCAGGTCGCCGAGGATCTGCGGCAGCACTTCGTAGCGGTGCAGGGTGCCCAGCAGGTTGGCGACGTACAGGTCCAGGGTCTGGCGGTTCTGGCCGGCCAGTTCGCTGCGGTAGTAGCGCTCGGCCAGATGCTCCAGCGGCCACAGCAACGGGGCCAGGCACAGGGCCAGCAGGGCGAGGCTGCGCCAGCGGGGCCGGCGGGGTAGGGTCGGGGTCATGAGCATCGTGCGCCTGTGGGGACAGACGCATTATGCCTAGCCTTGCGGCAGCAGTCTGCGCGCCGCTCGGCGGGGCACAGCGCCGCTGAAGATTCGCACGGCGAATCAGGAAAAGACGTCGGCGTCCTTGAAGGCGGTGCCCGCCTGGTCCTTGGCGGACAACTGAGGCGCCTCGTCCAGCTGCCAGTCGATGGCAAGGTCCGGGTCGTCCCAGCGAATGGTGCGTTCCGCCGAAGGCGTGTAGTAGTCGGTGGTCTTGTAGAGGAATTCGGCGAATTCGCTCAGCACCACGAAACCGTGGGCGAAACCTTCCGGGATCCAGAGCTGGCGGTGGTTGTCGGCGGACAGGCGCACCGCGACCCATTGGCCGAAGTGCGGCGAGCTGCGGCGGATGTCCACGGCGATGTCCAGCACCTCGCCGGCCGTGACGCGCACCAGCTTGCCCTGGGTGTTCTGCAGTTGGTAATGCAGGCCGCGCAGCACGCCTTTCTGCGAGCGGGAATGGTTGTCCTGGACGAACTGCACATCGAGGCCGGTCGCCTCCAGGAACGCCTTGCCGTTGAAGCTCTCGTAAAAGAAGCCGCGCTCGTCGCCAAACACCTTGGGTTCGATGATCAGGACACCGGGCAGGTCGGTGGGGATTACATTCATGGGGATTTTCGGTGGCCAATGTGAATGGTCGGTATTCTTGCGCAAAGTGCCGGCCTGCGCGAGTGTCGAAGCGGATGCAACGGTCAATCGACCTTGCCGACATTCCATCGTTCCGCTCGATGGGGTTGGCCGTCGCTGCTCTCGCTCCGTCCTGCAAGCGGTTCAGGGGGTTGCAGATCGCCCGAAGCAGTGGCGATATAGGCGCCTGACAAAACAATAGGGGTCGCTCCATGTCGTTCGCCACGTTGATTCATCGTGTCAGCCTACCCACCCCGCAGGTCTCTGCGGAGCAGGCCCTGCACCTTCTGAAGGAGCATTACGGGCTGAGCGGCGCGCTGCACCCCTTGGGCAGTCAGCAGGATCTCAACTTCCGGGTCGACAGCGAGCGCGGCCGCTTCGTGCTCAAGGTCTGCCGCGGCGACTATTCGCTGGTGGAACTGCAGGCCCAGCACGCCGGCCTCAAATACCTGGCCGAACATTGCGCCGTGCCGGTGCCCCGGGTGATTGCGGCCCGCAACGGTGAAGACCTGCTGACGCTGACCGTCGGCGGCGAGTCCGTGCATGTGCGGCTGCTGGACTACATCGAAGGCCAGTCCCTGACGGCGCTCGACCATCTGGGCCACGAAGTGGTGGCTGGGTTCGGCCGGCTCTGCGGCGAGATGGATCTGGCCTTGGCCGGGTTCGACCATCCGGGCCTTGAACGCACGTTGCAGTGGGACGCCCGGCACGCCGAGGCCCTGACCGAACATTTATTGCCGGTGATCGCGGACGACCGCCAGCGCGCGCTGATCGCCGACGCGGCGGCCCAGGCCCAACACCGGTTGCGGCCGTTGCTGGCGCGGTTGCCGGTGCAGGCGATCCACATGGACATCACTGACGACAACGTCGTCTGGCAGCGGGACGCCGGGCGCCACTGGCAGTTGCAGGGCGTCATCGATTTCGGCGACCTGGTGCGCACCTGGCGCATCACCGACCTGTCGGTGACCTGTGCGGCGCTGCTGCACCATGCCGAGGGTGATCCGTTCGTGATCCTGCCGGCGGTGCAGGCCTACCACGCGGTCAATCCGCTGCTGCCCGAAGAACTGCAGGCCCTGTGGCCGCTGATCGTGGCCCGGGCGGCGGTGCTGGTGCTCAGCGGCGAACAGCAGGTCAGCATCGACCCCGGCAACGCCTACAGCCGCAACAACCTGGCCCATGAGTGGGAGATTTTCCGGGTCGCCACTTCGGTGCCGTTCGCCCTGATGGAGGCGGCGATCCTGACGGCGGTCGGGCAGACGTTGCCGGCCCTGGGCAGCGAAGGCTTTGCGCCGCTGCTGCCGGGCCTGGTCGGGCGCGAGTTCGCGCTGATCGACCTCGGCGTGCTGAGCCCGCATTTCGAGGCCGGCAATTGGGAGCAGGCCGGCATCGACCAGCGCCTGCTGGATGAAGCCGCCGCTGTGCACGGCTTGGCGGCCAGCCGCTACGGGCAATACCGCTTGTCGCGCACCCGGCCGGACTCTGCCGATGAGCCGGACACCTTCCCGCTGCACGTCGAACTGCGGGTGCCGGAAGGCTCGGCGCTGGAGGCACCGTTTGCCGGTGTGCTCCACCTGGCGGCGGACGGTTCGCTGCGCCTGGACGGTGTGCAGTCGAGCGTGCGCCTGTGGGGGGTGACGACCTCGCTGCACAGCGGCGCGGCGCTGGTCAAAGGCCAGGTGCTGGGAACGGCGGGCGGCGCCCTGACCGTGCAGTTGCTGCGGGACGCGCAACTGGAGGCGCCGCTGTTCTGCACGCCTTCGCGGGCGCCGGCCTGGCAGGCCTTGTGCCCGTCGCCGGCTTCGCTGCTGGGGCTGGCCTGCGACGCCGAGCCGGAGCTGGACGGGAAAACCCTGCTCCAACGCCGCGACGCCAGTTTCGCCCGCACCCAGAAGCATTATTACGTCGACCCGCCGCGCATCGAGCGCGGCTGGCGCAACCACCTGATCGACATGCAGGGCCGTTCCTACCTCGACATGCTCAACAACGTCGCCGTGCTCGGCCACGGCCATCCGCGCATGGCGGAGGCCGCCCGCCGGCAATGGTCGTTGCTCAACACCAACTCGCGGTTCAACTATGCGGCGGTCGCCGAGTTTTCCGAGCGGCTGCTGAAACTGGCGCCGGAGGGCATGGACCGGGTGTTCCTGGTGAACAGCGGCAGCGAGGCCAACGACCTGGCGATCCGTCTGGCGTGGGCCTACAGCGGCGGTCGCGACCTGATCAGCGTGCTGGAGGCCTATCACGGCTGGACGGTGGGTGCGGATTCGGTCTCGACCTCCATCGCCGACAACCCGCGCGCCCTCGAAAGCCGCCCGGACTGGGTGCATCCGGTGACGGCGCCGAACACCTACCGCGGCGAGTTCCGCGGGCCGGATTCGGCGCCGGACTACGTGCGCAGCGTCGAGCATCAATTGGCCCGCCTCGACGAACAGAAACGGCAACTGGCCGGCTTCATCTGCGAACCGGTCTACGGCAACGCCGGGGGCATCTCGCTGCCGCCGGGGTATCTGAAGACCGTCTACGGACTGGTGCGCGCCAGGGGCGGCGTGTGCATCGCCGACGAAGTGCAGGTCGGTTACGGGCGCATGGGCCATTTCTTCTGGGGCTTCGAAGAGCAGGGCGTGGTGCCGGACATCATCACCATGGCCAAGGGCATGGGCAACGGCCAGCCGTTGGGCGCGGTGATCACCCGGCGCGAGATCGCCGAGGCGCTGGAGAATGAAGGCTATTTCTTCTCGTCCGCCGGGGGCAGCCCGGTGAGCTGTCAGATCGGCATGGCGGTGCTGGACGTCCTCGAAGAAGAGGGACTGTGGGAAAACGCCCAGGTGGTCGGCGGGCATTTCAAGGCCCGTCTGCAAGCGCTGGTCGAGAAGTACCCGCTGGCAGGCGCGGTGCACGGTTCCGGCTTCTACCTGGGGCTGGAACTGGTGCGCGACCGCGAGACCCTGGAGCCGGCCACCGAGGAAACCATGCGCCTGTGCGACCGGCTGCGGGAGCTGGGGATCTTCATGCAGCCCACCGGCGACGACCTGAACATCCTCAAGATCAAGCCGCCGATGGTCACCTCGCGCCAGAGCGTGGACTTCTTCGTCGACATGCTGGCGAAGGTGTTCGACGAGGGATTGTGAGTTCCCGTGCCCTGTAGGAGCGAGCCTGCTCGCGATAGCGGACGATCATTCAAGCGCGATGTTGATCGATCCGCCGCCATCGCGAGCAGGCTCGCTCCTACAGGGTTTCAATCCGATTAATATCGATGAAATTTCATAGCCTTAAGTTTCACAGCATTCATTTGGCTTTTAATGCCGATTTTTATCGGTTATAAAGTCGCCAATGCTCCGGCGTAGGTCCGGTGCCCGTGTTTTCTCCCGAAGGTTTCCCGGAGTCCAGACCACCATGACCACACTGAAAAGCACACCCCGCGCCGACGGTTTCCACATGCCGGCCGAATGGGCGCCGCAAACCCAGACCTGGATGATCTGGCCGGAGCGTCCGGACAACTGGCGCCTGGGCGGCAAGCCCGCGCAGGCCGCGCACGCGGCGGTGGCCAAGGCCATCGCCCGTTTCGAGCCGGTGACCGTGGCGGTGTCCGCCGGCCAGTACGAGAACGCCCGCGCCCGCCTCGACGTGCCGAACATCCGCCTGGTCGAGATGTCCAGCGATGACGCCTGGGTGCGCGACAGCGGCCCGACCTTCGTCATCAACGGCAGCGGCGAAGTGCGCGGCGTGAACTGGGACTTCAACGCCTGGGGCGGCTTCGACGGCGGCCTGTACTCGCCGTGGAACCGTGATTCCCAGGTCGGCGGCAAGATCCTCGAGATCGAGCGCAGCCCGCGCTACCGCACCGAAGGCTTCGTCCTGGAGGGCGGTTCGATCCACGTCGACGGCGAAGGCACCGTGATCACCACCGAAGAGTGCCTGCTCAACCGCAACCGCAACCCCCACCTGGGCCGCGAAGAGATCGAAGCGGTGCTCAGCGCCCACCTGTCGGTGGACAAAGTCATCTGGTTGCCGGACGGCCTGTACAACGACGAGACCGACGGCCATGTGGACAACTTCTGCTGCTACGTGCGCCCGGGCGAAGTGCTGCTGGCCTGGACCGACGATCCGCAGGACCCTAACTACCCGCGCTGCCAGGCGGCGATGAAAGTGCTGCAGAGCAGCACCGACGCCAAGGGCCGCCCGTTCACGGTGCACAAGATGCCGATTCCGGGGCCGCTGTACGCGACCGAAGAGGAATGCGCCGGCGTCGATCCGGTGGACGGCACCCAGGAGCGCAACCCGAGCGTGCGCCTGGCCGGTTCCTACGTGAACTTCCTGATCGTCAACGGCGGCATCATCGCGCCGAGCTTCGACGACCCGATGGACGGCCCGGCCAAAGAGATCCTGCAGAACCTGTTCCCGCAGCACGAAGTGGTGATGGTGCCGGGCCGCGAACTGTTACTGGGAGGCGGTAACATTCACTGCCTTACCCAGCAGCAGCCTGCCCCGCACAAAGAGTGAGTGCGGATGTAACAGCTTGAGTTGATTGGAGAATCGCTCAAGCCCGAATCCGGCCTCGTCGCCCAAAGAGAAACCCGCAGCCCGTCAGGACCGCGGGTTTCTTTATGGCCGCCGGTCGGCGATTTTCCGAATTTGGCATAGCTCTTGTATCGCTCATGGCGCACTAGGGAGGGGGGAGAACTTCAACGGTTCTGTCATAAACCTTGGATAACTTAGCCGCTCACGAACGGGGAGAGAGCGCTGAAATGAACGCCGAAGTGAACGTAATCAGCGAGCGGACGTTGCATCCCATGGCTGTAAACACTGAGTCGCTCCAGATTGTCGCGCACTGGTTGAAATCCAATGGAACGCGTCAGATCAGGGAACCTGATCCGCGCCGGATGATGATCGAGCGTTACCCCGCTGGCCTGTTCAGCGAGGCGGAACTGGAAGCGTTGTGGGATGTGATGGAAGGATAAAGAAGAACGACTAAGGACAGGTGAAAGCGCTGCCGGGAGGGCGGCGCTTTTTTTTGCCTGCTGGCGATGGCGGCGGGTCAGCCGGAAATGCCCCGAAGGGCACACCGGCGACCCGATGCTCAGAAGCTGTACGTGCCGGTGACCACCAGGCTGCGCGGCGCGCCCGGCTGGATCTGGAATGCACTGGTGGCCGACGAGTAGTACTCGCGGTCGGTGATGTTGTTCAGCGCGGCGCGCACGTCCCAGTCCTTGTGGCGGTAGCCGGCCAGGGCGTCCCAGCGGCCGTAGCCCGGCAGCACCGTGGTGTTGGCGTTATCGGCGTAGCGCTGGCCGACCAGGGTCAGGCCGGTTTCGGCGTACCAGCCCAGCTCCGGTTTCCAGGTCAGGAACAGGCTGCCGTTGCGCTTGGCCACGTTGTTCACGCGGTTGCCTTCCAGGCCGTTGTTGTCCTTCTCGATGGTCGCGTCCTGCACGCCGACGCCGCCGCGCACGTACCAGTTGCCGGTGATCTTGCCGGTGCCGGTCAGCTCGATCCCGCGCGAGCGCTGCAGGCCGCTGAGCACGGTCAGGGTCGGGTCGTTCGGGTCGGTGGTGCGGCGGTTGTAGAGCTCAAGCTCGTAGACCGCCAGGGTGGTGCTCAGGCGGTCGTCGAGCCAATCGCTCTTGACCCCGATTTCCTTCTGCTTGGTCAGCTCCGGGCTCAGGTCGTTGCCGTTGCCCGACGCGCCCGGTGTGATGCCGATCAGGCCGCCGCCGACCGGCGAGAAGGTCTTGGTCCACGAGGCGTAGAACGAGTGGTTCTGCAAAGGCGTCCAGACCACGCCGAAACGCGGGCTGGTGCTGTGGCTGTCGCGGTCTTCGGAAATGTTGCGCAGCTTGTTGGTGGACTCGATGTCGAAGGTGTCGTAGCGCAGGCCGGCCAGCAGTTGCCATTGATCGTTCAGGCGCAACTGATCCTGCACGTACACGGCGCGGCTTTCGACTTCGGTGTGGCTGCTGCTCGAGACCTGCATGCGCCCGGTGTGGCGCAGGTCGCGGTCAGGGTTGTACAGGTCCAGGCCCGGCACCGGCGAACTGCCGCGCCCGGAAGTGGCGGCGTTGTACAGCGTCGGGTCGCGGCGCTGGCTGCCGGTCTCGAGCCCGGTGAGCAGGCGGTGCTCGAGGCCGAAGGTTTCGAAGCCGCCCTCCAGCTCAAGGTTGTTGTAGATGTTGCGGGTGGTCAGGTCCTGCTGCCAGTGCTGGCGAGTGACCTTGTTGGTCTTCTTGTCGAAGCCGGTGAGGTAGGTGTTGTCGAAGTCGCTGTCGAGCTTGAACACGCCGAGGGTGTGGCGCAGTTGCCAGTCGTCGCTCAGTTCGTAGCTCAGGCGCGAGCGCAAGGATTGCGTCTTGTCGTCGATGAAGTCGTGGTCGTTGCCGTAGGTGGTGTCCCGGCCGACGTCCGCCGGGCGCCCGTTGATGCCCGGGATGCCGCGGTCGGGGGTGCGGTTGTAGCGGCTGTATTCGTACTGCACCAGCCAGTTCAGGTCCGGCGTCAGTTGCCAGCTCATCGACGGGGCGAACAGCTGGCGGTTGCCGCTGACGCCGTCGCGGAAGCTGTTTTCGTCCATGTTGCCCATGTTCAGGCGCAGGCTGATGTTCTCGCTCGGGTCGGTGCTGAGGTCGGCGTACAGGCTGCGCAGGTCCTCGCTGCCGCCCTGGGCCTCGATGGTCGAGCGGCGGCCGGCTTCCGGCGCCTTGCTCACCCGGTTGACGATCCCGCCCTGGCTGCCGCGGCCGTAGAGCACGGCGGCCGGGCCCTTGAGCACTTCGACGCGCTCGATGTTGTGCAGGTCGCGCTTGTACTGGCTGTCGTCGCGGATGCCGTCCAGGTAGAAGTCGTTGCTGGCGTCGAAGCCGCGGATGCGCAGGCTGTCGAACCGGGTGTCGCCGCCGTTGCTGACGTTGGGGATGCCGCTCAGGGCGTCGCCCAGGTCGTTGGTGCCGTAGTCGGCGACGTTGGCGGTCTTGACCGAGTCGATCGCCTGGGGCACGTAGCGCACGGGCGTGGCGGTGCGGGTGGCGGTGCTGCTGACTTTCACGCGCGGGTCGTCGACTTGCGATTCGGCGCTGATCGACGTGGCGGGCAATTCGGTCGCGCAGTAGGCGAAACCGGAGGACAGGACGGCGGAAAGCCCGAGGGTGACGGGCGTGAGACGGAACGGGGCAGGCATTGAAAAGCGCATCCGAAAGGGTGGAGGAATCTGAGCGCGTGAATGGTAATGCTTTGCATTTGCCTCCGTTAATGATTCGTTAATAAGTTCCTTTGATTGATTGTTTCAATTTATTTCGGGATTGATACAAACCCGTTCCGCCCGCCATTCGACCGATTCAGGCAACAGACTGAACGCGATTCCGGCGTTTTTCGACAACCGCTGGAGTACTAATCTGCCGCCATCGATTTTTCCCACCTTTGATGCCGGAGTTTCCGATGATCCTTCACTACATTTACGACCCGCTCTGTGGCTGGTGCTACGGCGCCGAACCCCTGGTTCAGGCCGCGCAGCAGGTGCTGCCGGTGGTGCCCCACGGCGGCGGCATGATGACCGGCGCCAATCGCCAGAATGTTTCGCCGCAACTGCGCAATTACGTCATGCCCCACGACCGGCGCATCGCCGAGTACACCGGCCAGCCGTTCGGCGAGGCGTACTTCGAGGGGCTGCTGCGCGATCACTCGGCGGTCTTCGACTCCGCCCCGCCGATCGCCGCGGTGATGGCCGCCGAACAATTGGACGGGCGCGGCCTGACGTTGCTCGGCCGCCTGCAGACCGCCCATTACGTGGAAGGCCGGCGGATCGCCGATGAAGCCGTGCTGGTGGAGCTGGCGGCCGGGCTGGGTTACGACCCGGCCGCTTTCCGGGCGGCTTTCGCGTCCGCCGATACCGTGCGCCATATAAAGGAAAGCCGCGCACTGCTGGCGACGCTGCACGGCAACGGCTTCCCGACCTTCGCGCTGGAGCAGGACGGGCAGTTCACCCTGTTCGATATCGGCCCGTGGGTGGGCAAGCCGCAGGCCTTCGCCCAATGGCTGGGCGAGTCCCTGCCGAGTGCTGCACCTGCGCAGGCCTTGCCGGTCTGCGGGCTCGACGGCTGCGCTTGAGCGCATCAGGGAATCCCTGATCGCTGTCATTTCCGTGCACGCCGCTATCGCAAAAATTACGTTTTTTAGACGATTTTTGCCTATTTACAGACGATTCTTGAAATTGACACATTGTTCAGGGCACGGCTACGATTCGGCCCAACGCCTGTGGCCAACCGCCATGACTCAAGAACAATAAGAAGGCCCGCTACGGCTTTGCCGTGGGCGGGCCTTTTTGTTCCGGGATGAAAAAAGAGTGCGATAGCGCCGTTTCAGCCGTTCGACACAGCGCGTTTCAACCCGTAATAAGGAAAACAAAATGTTGAACAAGCGGATCAGTCTGATCGCATTGGGGATGTTGAGCGCCACTTCGGCCATGGCTAACGACCAGGCCGAGTCCAAGGGTTTTGTTGAAGACAGCAGCCTCAAAGTGCTGCTGCGCAATGCCTACATCAACCGTGACTACAAAGACGGCAACAAAGACAAGGCCGAGTGGGGCCAAGCGGCCATCGGCACGTTCTCGTCCGGCTTCACCCAAGGCACCATCGGTGTGGGTGTGGACGCCTTCGGTCTGTACGCGCTGCGTCTGGACGGCGGCAAGGGCCGCAGCGGCGCCGGCGGCATCGACTTCTTCAAGCAAGGCGACAGCGGCAACGCGGCCGACGACCTGTCCAAGGGCGGCGCGGCGGTGAAATTCCGTCTGTCCAACACCGTGCTGACCTACGGTGACCAGATGCCGGCCCTGCCGGTGCTGAACTACGACAACTCGCGCCTGCTGCCGGAAAGCTACACCGGCACCCTGATCACCTCCAAGGAGATCAAAGGCCTGGAACTGAACGCCGGCCGTTTCACCGCCGAATCGCGCAAGAGCGCCGAAGGCCGTGACAGCGGCGGCCTGAAGTCGATCAACGTGTTGGGCGGCAGCTACCAGTTCACCGAGCACTTCAAGGGTGCGCTGTACGCTTCCGACGTCGAAGACGTGCTGAAGAAGCAGTACATCAACGCCAACTACGTGCTGCCGATCGACAAGGATCAGTCCCTGACCTTCGACTTCAACGGCTACCGCACCAAGCTGGACGACTCCTACGTCCGCGAAAGCGGCGCGACCGGCGACGACAACAAGATCTGGAGCCTGGCGGCGACCTTCGCCACAGGTCCCCACTCGTTCACCGTGGCGCACCAGCGCTCCACCGGCGACAGCAACCTGGGCTACGCCTACGGCGGCTACCAGAAAGGCCAAGGCCGCGTCGGCGACGGCGGCAACACCATCTACCTGGCCAACTCCTACTGGTCGGACTTCAACGCTGAAGACGAACGCAGCTGGCAGCTGGGCTACGGCCTGGACTTCGGCGCCTTCGGCGTGCCGGGCCTGAGCTACAACTTCGCGTACGTGCGTGGCGACAACATCACCACCTCCACCAGCGAAGGCGGCACCGAGCGCGAAATCTTCAACCAGTTCAAGTACGTGGTGCAGAGCGGCCCGGCCAAGGACCTCAGCGTGAAACTGCGCAGCTCGATCCTGCGCGTGTCGCAGAAGTCCAGCGAGTACAACGTCAGCGGCAACGAAGTGCGTGTGTTCGTGGATTACCCGATCAACATCTTCTGATGATCGCTTAAGCTGCAGGCATGGAAAAAACCCCGACCGGTTCGGGGTTTTTTTTTGGCCTGTTTTTGATGAAAAAGACGAAAAAGACGCTTTTCGACCCCTTCAAACTGCATTTGAAGGTGCTTCAAAAGCCGTTTCAAACAGGGCTTCAAATGCCTGAAATTCTTTCTCATGGACGCAAATTCTCCACCCTCTAGATTAGGGCGTTCAATGCAACGGAGAATTTGGTAATGATCGTTTTGAACAGAGAAGTGGGCGAATCGCTACGGCGCGACAAGTATGTCAACGTCCAGGGTGGTGACTTCAATCTCTACGGTCATTTCGCCGACTTCGTCAGACTGACCAAAAGTTGGGAAAACATGGAACCTGACAGTTATTACGGTCAGGCCGACGCCGGCATGCGCTACCGTCGCTACAGCGACTTCGAATACAACCCCAAGACCCGTGAACTGCGTCAGCTGGAACACCGCGCGTATGTGCAGTCCAAGGCCAACAACAGTTACGTGGGCGGCGTGGTGCGGCACTTCCAGGACTTCTCCGATGAAGTCATCACCTCGCCGGTGATGCGCAGTCTGATCGACACTGATTTCGAGGTGTACAAGAACGTGCTGCCGGAAGAGCTGCACGAGGAAATCTGGCAGTGCCAGATCCACCAGATCCGCATCGAGATCAAGCCCGGCAAGCAACTGGAGATCACGCCGGAAGGCATCCACTGCGACGGCTACCCGTTCAGCGGCGTGCACTTCTGGGGCCGCAACAACGTCGACGGCGCCGAAAGCCGCCTGTACGACATCCATGAGCATCAACTGGCGTCGACCACCTACCAGGAAATCCTCGACACCACGTACTTCCTCGACCGCGACATGCGCCACTACGTGACACCGGCGCGCAACACCCATTCGAGCGCCATGGCTTACCGGCAGATTCTGGCGATTTCCTTCTCGCGGCCCGGGACCGCTTTCGACATTGTTCGCTAATCAGATCACCCCAATCGACGGCGTCGAATGCTCGACGCCGGTGGTGCTGCGACGCGCCACCGCCAAGGATGCGCAGCGCATGGAGCGCTTCTTCCGCCAGTTCGACGAAGTGTCCTTCTGCGAATGGCAGGACGCCAAGTGCCTGCGCGGCGTGCTGATCCAGAAGACCACCACGGCGTACCTGGCCTTCGACGTCGAAGGCGAGATCGTGGGCGCGGTGCTCGGCGGCATGCTCGGCAGCCGCGGCACCATCAACCACCTGGCGGTCAGCCTGCGCTACCGCAGCCAGGGCGTCGGGCAGCGGCTGGTGGAGGCGGCGTCGTCCGACATGAAGCGTGTCGGCGTGCTGCGGATGTTTCTGTTCGTCGACGATGCTAACCTCGCGGGCAAGCGTTTTTGGACGGCCCAGGGTTTTTGCGAACCTCACGGCGAACGGACTTACGAGAGGGATCTATGAATGAAACGTCCGGCAGTGCGCCGCTGATGGCCGACCGTCAGCCGTCGCGCACGTTCGCCGAAGCCAGCCCGGTGGTGGCCGGCTACTTCACGGTGTCGTTCGTGTTCGGGCTGATGGCGGTCAACGCCGGGCTGCCGCTTTGGCTGCCGGTAGCGATGTGCCTGTTCGTGTATGCCGGGGCTTCGCAATTCGCGGCGCTGGCGCTGATCAGCAGCGGGGCGTCGCTGACCACCATCGTGCTGACCACTTTCCTGATCAACGCGCGGCACATGCTGATGTCGGTGTACATGGCCAAGGCCTTGCGCGCGCTGGGCCTGAGCCGCATGGAGCGCTGGTGCTACGCCGGCGGGCTGACCGACGAATCGTTCGCCTTCCACAGCGTGAAGCTGGGCAACGGCGCACCGGTGAACGTGCGTTACCTGATCGGCTTCAACCTGTTCTGCCACACCTCTTGGGTGCTTGGCGGATTGCTCGGGGCGGTCTGCGCGCAGTACGCGGCGCACCTGATCAAGTACCAGCTCGACTACGCCCTGACCGCGATGATGCTCTACGTGCTGGTCTCGCTGTGCAACACCCGGAAAAAACTCGTCGCCGCCCTGGCCGCCGTGCTGTGCATGGGCGCACTGAGCTTGGTGGGCACTTCGCCGTTCAACGTTTTCATCGCCACGTTTGTGGGTTGCGGGGTGGGTGTATGCCTGACCAAACGTTCCTGATGCTGGTGGTGGCGCTGATGATGGCCGTGACCTTCCTGCCGCGGGCCCTGCCGCTGCAGGTCAACACCGAGCACTGGCCGCCCTTCGTGGCGCGTGCGCTGGAGTACCTGCCGGTGGCGATCGTCGCTGCGATCAGCCTGACTCCCTTGTTGATCAAGGATCAGCGCATACAGCTCGACCGCCCGGAATTCTATGCCGCGATTCCGACGTTGTTATGTGCGTATTTCAGCAAAAACCTCTTTCTCAGTGTGGCGGTTGGGACGGCTGCGTACATTGCGCTCGGCTCGTTCATGTAGCGGCAGATCGACCACCTCGTTCAGCGCCTGGCCGGACAGGTCCGGGTTGTTCACCGCCAGGCGCACTTCGAGGAAATCCTCGAACCCGGGGAAAATCGTCAGGCCGTTCTTCTGCGCGGCCTCGCGCGAGACCATGCCGACGCCGTCCATCTGGGTGATCAGCGACAGGGTCAGGGTTTCGCTGCATGAATAGACCATGCGCTGGCCGTTCTCGTGATTGCCCAGCCCCGCGTCGAGAAAACGCAAGAAGCTGTGGGAATACGGACAATCTTCTGCGGGACGCACCTGAAACTTGTTGCCCAGCAACGTCAGCGGATCGTTCTCCTGCCCGCAATGGGCACCGACCACCTGCACCTGCACGTCCGGCAGGACAAGGCTCGGCAGGCCCGGCCGCTGCGGGCCGATCAGCACCGCCAGGTCGAAGTCCTCGTTCTTCAGCTTGCTGAGGTTTTCCATCGACTCGGCGTAGCTGAATTCCATCTGGTAATCGGGAAACACCTCGATCAGGCGTCCGATCATCCGCCGGTTGAAGTCCGGCGCCAGCGTGGTGTTCAGCGCCACCTTCAGGGTGCGCTGGCCCGGCGCCTTCAGCGTTTCGACTTTCTCTTCCATCTGGCGCGTGGCGATCAGCACCCGGTCCATGTAAGGCGTGAGCTCGGTGCCCTGCGGCGTCAGCGTCAGCCCTTTGTTGGATCGGCGAAACAAGCGGAAACCGAACTGTTCTTCGACCTTGTTCAACTGCGCGGCCAACGCCTGCACGGTCAGGCACGAATGCTCGGCTGCGGCCGACAACGAGCCGGTCTGCACGATGCGCATGAGGTTGCGTAAGGTTCTGCTATCCATGGGTAATGCCCTCTGATGTGGGCTGGGTATTGTTGTGTACGTTTCCGCCGGTCCGGCGCCATCTGCCGGCTATATTCCTGTACCTGAGCATAGTTGTCGCGCAATTAGTAGCGAATTGATGCCCCCGCCGATGGCTGGAGGCTGACAGAGGATCGGGGTTTTTGATGACGTGGGGGTGATTGGGGTCAAAAAAAACGGTGTTTGGATCCGAGACCCGTTTGGCTATTCATTACACCACCTCACAAATGAAGTACCCCACCCCTACTTTTTCCCCTCCCGCCGCACGCCTAAATTGAGCTCCAACACCTGACCCCATCCCGAGGCCAGGTCACTGGGAGAGTCGTCATGCCATTCGTCAGCGTCCGCATCACCCGCGACGGCGTCACCGCCGAACAGAAGGCCCAGGTGATCGCCGAAATCACGGAAACCCTGGAACGCGTCCTCAACAAACGCCCGGATCTGACCCACATCGTGATCGAGGAAGTCGACACCGATAACTGGGGCTACGCCGGCATCACCACCACCGAGTACCGCCGACAGCTGGCGGAACGGGGCCAGTCATGACCCCGACCGTGACCATCGATTTCGTCTCCGACGTGGTGTGCCCCTGGTGCGCCCTCGGGGCGACGGCGCTGGAGCAGGCCATCGCCAACCTGGCTGGCGAAGTCTCGGTGGAGCTGACCTACAAGCCCTTCGAACTGAACCCGGACATGCCCGCCGAAGGCGAACCGGCGGAGCAGCACCTGATGCGCAAGTACAGGCGCAGCGCTGCCGACATCGCCGCCGGCAAACGGATGCAGATCGAACGCGGCCAGGCCATCGGCTTCGAGTTCGACCTGGAGAAGCGCACGCACTTCTACAACACCTTCGACGCCCATCGCCTGCTGATGTGGGCGGCGCAGGAGGGGCGGCAGATCGCGCTGAAGAAGATCCTGCTGCGCGCCTACTTCCGTGACGGCGCCAATCCGAGCGACCGGCCGACCCTTGTGCAACTGGCCGCCGAAGCGGGACTGGATGCGGCCCGGGCCCGCAAGGTGCTGGCCAACGACGAGTTCGCCAGCGAAGTGCGCCAGCTCGAAACGTTCTACCGGCAACACGGCATCAACTCGGTGCCGGCACTGATTCTGAACGGCACGCACTTGGTGTCCGGTTCGCAATCGGTCGAGTACTACGAACAGATGCTTAAACAACTGGCCAAGGCCTGATTGAACACCGTCTTTATCATTGAGGAATCCATCATGAGCAGCTCGAAAAAAACCGTCGTCATCACCGGTGCATCCCAAGGTCTGGGCGAAGGCATGGTCAAGGCCTTCCGCGAACTGGGCTACAACATCGTCGCCACCTCGCGCTCGATCAAACCGTCGAACGACCCGCAGATCCTGACCATCGCCGGCGACATCGGCGACCCCGCCACCGCCCAGCGCGTGATCAGCGAAGGCGTGGCCCGCTTCGGCCGCATCGACACCCTGGTCAACAACGCCGGCATCTTCGTCGCCAAACCGTTCACCGCCTACACCCCGCAAGACTACGCGGCGGTGCTGTCGGTCAACCTCAACGGCTTCTTCTACATCACCCAACTGGCCATCGCCGAAATGGAAAAACAGGGCAAGGGCCACGTGGTCAACATCACCACCAGCCTCGTCGACCACGCCATCGACGGCGTCCCTTCGGTCCTCGCCTCACTGACCAAGGGCGGCCTCAACGCCGCGACCAAATCCCTGGCCATCGAATACGCCAAACGCGGGATCCGCGTGAACGCCGTATCGCCAGGCATCATCAAGACCCCGATGCACGGCGAAGAAACCCACGCGGCGCTGGGCAGCCTGCACCCGGTCGGGCACATGGGCGAAATCGAGGACATCGCGCAGGCGGTGGTCTACCTCGAAAACGCGGGGTTCGTCACCGGCGAGATTCTGCATGTGGATGGGGGGCAGAGCGCCGGGCACTGAGTGCGGTTGAAACACAAAGCCCTCGCAGAGATGCGAGGGCTTTTTTATGGACGCGGTTCAGGGTTTTGGCTTGGGCGAATCCAGGACTTTCACTGCGTCATCGATCAACGCCTTGCTCAACTCCTGCAAATACTGCGAAGCGCAGGAACGTAGGTCAGGATCACGCGCGGCGGAGGTGTCCGCAATCAGCAATCGGGATATGTGGAGAAGCTGCGAGGCGTGGGAGAGGGCGGTAGTGACCGGGACGCCGGCGTTGGTGCGGAACAGCGCGTGGTTCGAGTGGAAGGAAAAGTGGGTGAGGCCGAGGGTTTTCAGGTCTTGAGAGTGGGTCATTGGGCTTCACCTACCGTTCGCTGGGCGGTGGAGAGGGATGACCGGTGTGTGGAGCTTGGACGGATCGATGGCATTCATTTGTGAAACTCCCTGTATCAAATGAGGGCTGCCTATTTCGTTCTCAGGCGAAAAGGGTGGCAGCTATGCGCAGGCTGAGAAACCGGAGATACAGGAACCCGGCAGACCCCGAAGGTCTCCCACGCACAGCCGCCATTGCACGGAAATACGGGCACAAAAAAGCGCCGGCAAACGTGGGTTGGGGGCGCTGGTGCGCCTGTATCTTACGCGGGTTCTCAGGCCCGGTCGCTGGGTTGGTGGCGACGGGGTTGACGGTAGCTTGGGGGTGGAGGGAGTGCAATCGTGGCTAAATGGTGGTGGGGTGATGTCTTGGGGGATAGATCTCTCAGGTTGGGTCGCGGAGTAATTGAAGGAGAAGGTCGGGAATGACGGGTGAATTGGAGCGGTTTCAGCAAGACCTGTTGGATTCTGTGCGTGAGATGAAGGCGGCGAGGGATGCATGTGTCATTGAGGTGCCGCTTACGGCGGTCGCTGGGGCATGGGAAGGTGGGCTTATCGCAGAGCGCGGTTGCCAAACTGATCGGAGTGAGTTTGCGGATATTTCAGGATCGGGAGCAGGGCCGTAATAGCCTACTGGTGCAGCACAGATTTTGCTGCGTGTCGCTAGTCAGCACCCCGAAGCATTGCGGGATTTGCAGCCATCCTGAGATGAACTCGTCTATGAACTGTTCCGATTAGAGACTGGCGATCCGGTTGCCGATGACTGGAGGTTGGGACGAAATGTGACACTGCATCTCTGCAGGGGCTTCGGCACCAGGAGTCGAAGATATACATATGCACTTGTTTTATAGTAATTTAATTTTTGGCGTTGGGTTATGTATATCTAAAACTATCCTTTAGCTTTAATTCTATCTTAAATGGACGCAGGCAGGGTCAAATTAATATCTATTGCCCTCGAGGCGCGGCAGAATGTTGTGCTTGAGTAAATGGGGCACCTCTCAAACTATGCTAAGCAGCAGTAAACGACTCAGGTATAGTTGCTTAAAAGCCTCTATCGGCAAGGTAAGCGTAGCTCTTGAGTTTGTATAGTTGAGCGAATTGTTATGGGCATACTCGAACTTTGCCTAGTAAATTCACGTTTACCACAATTTCGAACTCACATTCCTGGTTAGAGTAGAAAATAGCTGTCCTGGGAACTTTGGACTGCAGTACTACGCGGTCTTGGAGGTAAAACCATGGTTGATTTTGATAGTGGAAATAAGCAAATTGTTCAGCTACATCCTTAGAGGTAGACCAAGATTGGCCATATTTCTGGATTATGTGTTCGTTCATGCTGCACCCTCGGTAAATTTCAATAGTTTCCTCAAGGTTTGCGATGTCGTTAGGCTTTAGCTCTGTGGTTAAAAGTACTCTTGGGTACCATGCTTCGTTCTCTTGTCTAGTGAAGAGTTGGAGAAGCCCTCCGTACGCAAATCCAGAAAATGCATGCCGAATTGGGTCGATGAGTGCGTAAGCATGTTCATTGTCAAACAGGTGCTCGTAATTTAAAAAGATTCTCTGGATTTCCTCTTCGGCATCCTCTTTGTTTAAAGAGATAAAGAAGTTCTCGATCATTGTATAAACGTCGCGCACCTGGCTGTCGCAATCTAAACTATTGATCTTCTCTGTCAAATCTTGGATGTCTATACACATTTCATTTGTCAGAAATTGATGCGCTTCTTGGCTGAGTGGCACAGGATCACCTTTAGACATAATAATTAAGCTAACAAGTAGCCAAAGGCATGGCTGCAGGCTAACCGATTGGCTAAGTTAGAGGGTTTGGGGCGAATCCTTAGGGGGCAATGGCGCAAAACATGCGGGCTAGATAAAAGGTTACTATTACGGCGCTGCTTAATAAGATGCCGATAGTGAAGGACACTAAGAGAACCCAGAACAATATCCATGTAGCTTTGCCATACCCTGAGGCGTCTGTGCCAAATAGTGTTAGCGGTTCATTATTCGTCTTGCGCAACTTTTGAGCTGTAAGACGGAAGTCAAGCAGTCGTGTTACCACGGCTGCAGAGCCAGAAGTAGAAGCAACAAGCAGCGATAGGATGGCGAGTAGAAATAGTAAAGCGAGTATTCCTGTGGGTTTAAATGAAGCATCACGCAGAAGAGAAAAGAGAAAGCCTAGGCCTCCCACGGATAGGCCAGAAAACAAGGCGAGGGCAGTAGAGAGCTGGCTGATAGTTTGTCCTTGCCACCTTACGAAGCGTTCATTGCCCAATTGTGGTACCTCCTGAATACTAAAAGTTAAGTTTCCAATCTTGCAGAAAGCTAAGTTTTCCGGGAGCGATGATGCTGGTTATGTTTTTCTAAATGATTCTGAACTGGGTACGCCCGAAAGCATTTTTTTCATAAAACTCCTTGGTGGAAACTAATAGCACATGATCATTTTCTTTGATTTTGAATGGCATGTGCTCAAGGAATGAGTAGCGCTCGATAAGTAACTTAAAATTCCAGTAGGTGTCGGAGCTGTTTGCACAATAGCAGTTAATGGCTAGGAGTTGGGTTACGTCATAGCTGAGAAATGATCTTACAATATTGCTGTACATTTTCTCACTTGGTGCAAGCTTGCATTTGGATATTGTGTCTTGACTGAATTCTGAGCCAATATTTCCGTCAGGCACGTTTGTGGCAATGAATTTTAGGACTTGATATAAGACTCTAAAATAGTGACCGCAAATACCATTGTGTTTTTCTAGCGAATTTTTCGCGTCTTGCAGATTTGAGTTCTTTTCCGAAAATACGGAAAGTCTTACCATGTCTAAGTCTGATCGGCTGTCTGTATACTTTCCAGTTGGTGTAGATATTTTTTCGAGAGCTTTGTTGTGTTGGTCGAGTAACGAAAAGAAAGTGTTTTCAAACTGCTGTTTTGCTTGTGTGTCGGATTGTTTGTTTAGCGCTGCTTCGGTCTTTTCTTGCGCAGATGCGGATCGCTCAAGCTCGATTCTGGTTGACTCAAGCTCTTTGCTTTGTAATACGATTGTTAATAAAAGCGCAATCAGACTTAAAAAGCCAAATATGGGATTTAATGTCCCGCCGAGGAAGTCTCCAAATGTCCCCCAGTCTGAATTTTCATTGCTGAACCCGTTGTTGAATTCCATAAAATACAAGGCGAGCACAACGCCGAAGAGGCCTGTTGCAATCCCCAGTATCCAAGCTATCCATTTGACTAAAGCTCGAGGGGTTATACTCTCAAGCTTTTCTTCTAGTTTCAATTTGTTGCGCCTCCTTGTGCAGTGTAGCATATGGTTAACGGGCAGGCTTTAACCTGTACCAGTGAGCGAGTGATGCGACTTGAACGAATTATCGCTAATGCTAAAAGCACATTAAATCTATTCAACTCCTGCAAGCTCTGTTGCAATTGCAATTTTCTGGAAAAAGGGGGGCGGATTTATTTAATTGTGCATCAACCAGCACCGGAAAATAAATCTGTCCCCATTTCTTGCTTTTCTTGTCCAGGAATAAAGAATCTGATCTCTGTGGTTTAGCTATTTTCAATGTCATCAATCAAACCAACGCTCAGACCATCGTCCCCTGTAGAGCTGTAATGCGCAACAATAAACGCTTTATACCGATTTACGAAAGTTTCGGGTACATCATTGTCAACAAGAATTATCTGGCACGGTACTTCTTTTTTCTCCGCCTTCATAGCAATCTCGAGAATATGCTCATACATATTTTGGTATTTCAGTGGGTCAGATATTCCTTCTTGTTCATCAGCTGTATGGCTTGTCTGCGCGACATACTTGTCTTTGGTTGTTTTTCCAAGATATTTACCAACAGTATCAATCATCAGAAACCTTGGGTGATTGATTTCAGAATCGATGGAGTACTCAAGTAGTGAAAGCATAAACCCCACAGATGCAATGGTTCGCAATCCCCCGGATGTGATGTCAATGTAGTCCCGATCCCTGATTACAGGAGCGAAGCTTTTTGAACTGATACTAATTCCTTCTCGCCTTTTGATATTGACAGTATTAAGATATTTTTTCAGGTAGTCGCTGAGCTTGTTTAAAACCTCAGCAATGCTGGGTGCTGATAGTTTAAGCTCTGCAAGTCTCTCCTGAAGTTGCTTAATTGCTAGTAGCGAATGAGTATACGCGTCGTGGATTTTTTGCTGCTGATTTCGGATGCGGATGTTTCCGATTTGCTGATTTTTTTCTTGCTTGCTAGACGCAATTTGCGTGATTAATGTATCTCGTTGAGTAAGAAATGGTGTAATCATTTCTTTAGCTTCGGTGTCTATCATCTCACGCGCACGGTCAAGGTCATCTCTATATGCTGCCTGCTCCTGAGATAGCTCTCTGCACTTCTGCGCGAGTTCATCTATCAGCGCCTGAATGCTTTTCTTCTTTTTCTGAAGTGAATTGTGTTCATCCGTTAAAGAATCTATTTCAGTAAGATTGAAATGCTCGCTTACAGTAGAAGGTGTTAAAGGTGTATCGCATACTGGGCATGGATTGACTGTTATCGCGGTCTCACCAATTCTAGTTTGCGCAATAATAATGCTATTGATTTTCGCGATATCATTCTCGTAGTCATTTTTTAATCTCGAATACTTTTCGATTTGCTCGCGAGTTTTAAAGATTTCCTGAGATGCTCTTTTTTCGTTCAACGCAAGCTCGTTGAATATTGATTTCAATTCGCTATGATGTTGCGAATTGGAGGTCATAGTCGTATTGACTACTTCGAGTTCTTTTTCGAGTACGGTTATTGTTTGTTCAATTTCTGTGATGGCGTCGTCTATCGAGTCACGGCTTTCATAATCTGTTTCCCTCAGAAATTCAGAGACGGAATTGTATTTCTGAAGTAGGCTGTTACTTTCTTTTGTTCGCTCAGATATTTGAACCTCAATTTCGGTGATGCTTGAGTCGAGTACGTTGAATATGTATTTTAGTACTTCTCGATTGCTTGTTGCTTTAACCCAGTTGTTGCTCAGGTCTAAGAAGCTTTTACTGCCCACGTCATCTTGATTGACGTACACATACTTAAATAGACTCCGAAAACCTAGTCGTTTAACATCCGAATTTGCTTTGGAAGGTGAGACTTTGATTTTGACCTTTGGGAAACCTAAACTATCCAGAAGGAAATCTGAGAAGAAACCGTCAGGCGCGTTCGAGTCTACAAAGGTTGGGCAGTATTTTTTAGGGAAAAATTCACTGCATTTACTGAAAATACATGGATATACTTCTATGTATTCAGATGAGTCGTATATATTTCTTTTGATTGTGTATTGTATATTGTTTATTTCTAGCTCTAATGCTGCAAAGCTGACTGAAGATTTAACTTCATCTGCCAGCTCTATCTTGCTTGCTCCAAGTAGATAGCTAATGAACTCCAGGATGCTGGATTTCCCTGTGTCGGAATCACCATATATGATGTTCACACCCGGGAAAAAAGGTATAGTGTAAGTTTTGCGATGGCCAACAAGGTTTAAGCTGTTGATGCTAATGTTTGGTTTCACTTTCAAATCCTTTTGAATGTAGCATTCAAATAAGAGTTTAGCTTGCTATTGGTCTGGGACTGCAGGGCCGATAGGCTCGCTATTACTTCCGCTGCTGCTGAGAAATAATGTGATGTGGTAGTTTGGGTACTTGTAGCATTTAAGGTCTTGAGTGGGTTCGTGTGTTCTTGTGTTTCCAAACCCTTTGCGAATGCCTTCCCTTGTTCACTTAGTAAGTACTTTATGGAGTCCTGGCTTTTAGCTTTCTCACAAATTAACATTCCGCGGGCAGCAAGCTCTTTGATGAGATATTTTAACTTCCCTCGATCAAAAAGAATATCGACGTTTGTCGATAGGCTTTCAATCGTAAAGGTATATTGCGTATTGATTGGTGTAAATTTTTTGTCTGCAAGTTTTAGTATGATATTTATTTTTGATGGATTTTTTACTAAATAAAGAAAAATTTGAATTTTTTCAAAATCTAAGACTGCATTTTTTTTTGAATTCATGCCTAGCTTTTCTATGATTAGCGCAGTTAAGGAAAGATTAAGGCTAAAGTCATCATCGATTGAGATGTAAGGAAGTGAAGTATTCAATACTAAACTCCTTTCTTGTCGAGCAAGGTGTCAAGCTTGGTTTTTGATGACCAAACGACAGTGGTATCTCCCTTGTTCGCTAATTGATGTATCATTCCTTTTTTATGCACACTATCTAAATCGGTAAGCAGCGACTTTAGATATCCGTTATCTTCGCTCATGATCTTCGAATGCACGCTAGACACAAATTGGTCTGCTGTTGTCGCATTAGCAATGTGGTACTCGTATTCTTGCTGATAGACTTCTCTCACTTTGCTATAAAGCACCTCGAGAAGTTTTTTGTCGTGGTCGCTGGTAAATATCTTGCGTGCTTCCTCAGCGTTGAAGAAGTAGCCCTTTGCATGGCCGGTAATCGCTTCATGCACTTCCGCAATTACCATTTTTAGAACGAAAAAGTGATCATCATACTGGTTGTTGTCTTCGAATTTGTGTATTAACAGTGGTTCTTTATACAGTGAATGAAATTCCGTTATGTATTTTATGACCGCTTTATATACTGTTTCGTTTTGGCTTTTTGGTTTGCAGATGCTAAAGTGATCTTCGTCAACTGCAATAGAATCTTTTTTCTGGCTTTCGATAGCGAGAGCACTTTTCTTGTCAACCACTAAATCATGTGCTGCGTAGATGTATTTTGCGGGAGGCGGGTTCGTTGCGTTCAGCCAATCTCTGCTGAACTGGTCTACGGCATCGCTTAGTACACTTAGATCTTTCAGTTGAACGTTAGAGGAGATCAACGATCCGATATTTGCTATTTTTGCCCCTGAATGGGGTACGGCAAGAGATATGAAGCCTTTTACAGAGGTTGCTTGGGTTTCTTTTAGGTGTCCAAGTATGCAAGCTTTTGATATAAGCCCGCCCATGCTGTGAGCGATAATTATTACTCGACTATAATCGCTTAGGTTTACTTCAAATTCAGTGCGAAGTAGCTCGGCAAGCTCAGTGATCGGTAAGTTTTTTCTGAGTTTATTTAAGGAGCCAAAAACTCTTGAGAAAAAGCTTTTTGAAACGCCATATGTAGTTGTGAATGTGGTGAAGTAATTAAAGCACGCAATGTCGTAATGTTCAGCGAGCTGAGGCTCAGAGGCTAACAAACTAGGGAAAGATGTATTTTCATCATGAGACCATGTTTCAATTCCCCCCTTCAGTCCGTGTACAAACAGGATAACATTGGGTTTGTTTTCCCTTCTGACCCAATCAATCATGCTCATTTCAAAATTCCTTATTACCTGTTGTTAGAGGTATGGGGATAGCGGTAAACCCTCACTCGCTCGGTTTGGCGAATCACCCCACGATTCCATTTGCTCCAAGGTCAAAGCCACCGGGTCTCTAGCTGTCTCGCCAAGGATGAGTACTCAAGGCTAACTATGTTGCTTGAGATTCCAAAAGTAGGAGCTCGTTGGAGTTTAAAAGCATAATGCCATCACTGCAGCGACGCAGCTACAGGCTTTAACAGCAGCACCATCGCTACAGCACCCCACGTCATCCAGCCAAGAATGCTGAGTGTAATCAGGGATCAAGACCCCTGCGAGCTGTGGGGATGTTCTCTAACGCGGAACTGGCGGCTCCTTACGTCTGGGAGCGAGGGCATCTCATGATCTGGCCTCCTTAACACCGTTACCGGTGGGCGGGTGGAGCTAGCACTGGCTGACGAAACCAGCGCCTGAAGATCCTGAGCCGGGTGAAAGCAGCAATGAGATGACAGGGGCATGCCTGACTGTCAGTCAGGTGCAGTCCATTCCCTGGTCTGCGTCACCATCATCTACATGGTTGTTACTGGTGACATCGGCGTTTGTCACGCCAATTGTCACGAGGGGGCATGCCGCAAATCCATGTGCGAACAGGGCCGCAGCAGTGGTAGAAGTGCCCGTCTCTTTACAGAAGAAAGAGATGGGCACAGGCTGGCGCAAGATTTGGCCAAGCGGATAGGTTGCTTACGGTGTATCTGGCGCACTTGCGCGATATGTGTAATAGCATCCATCACATTGAGAAAAGGTGACAGATGTGTTTGCTAGTGCCGCAACTCTAGAGCGGACATGAGAGCAAGGGGCATAGACAGTCAACACAACAACCATCCACAACAGAAGATTTTTCCAACCCCCAAAAACAACAAAGCCCCTGCATCTCTGCAGGGGCTTCACTGTGTATGGTGCCGGCACCAGGAATCGAACCCGGGACCTACTGATTACAAGTCAGTTGCTCTACCAACTGAGCTATACCGGCGTGTGGGCGACGATTATAGCGGTTGGGCGGGTTCTGTAAACCCCTGAATTCTGACTATTTTTGCGCGGGCGGCGGATCAGGCTCGGCGCAGGAGGTTGCGCAGTTTTTGTACAGTGCGCCAGGTGCGGCTGTTCTGCAGGGTGTGCAGTTGGGCTTCGGCGTGTTCGGCGCGTTGCAGGGCGGTTTCCAGGTCGGTGTTGAGCGGGTGGGCGAGTTTGTGGCCCTTGCAGAGGCGGAAGCCGTCGAGGTTGCAGGGCGGGAGGTCGAAGGCGGGTTTGAGGGGCAGGTGTTCGTTGGCCAGGAAGTAGCTGTTGAGGCCGTCGAACAGCACGTTCTGGTAGCCCGCGCCGGTCACCAGGTGTTCCCAGGTGTGGTCGCGTTCCCATGGGGTTTCGATGAGGATGATCATCGGGCGGAAGCGGGTGAAGTCCATGCCGCGCAGGACGGTTTCTTCGTGGCCTTCGACGTCGATCTTCAGAAAGTGGATCGGCCGGTCGGCGGCGTGTTCTTCGCAGATCGACGTCAGGGTGCGGGCGTTGACGGTGAGTGTCCGCACGTCCATGCCGAGGTCTTTGCGCGCCTGGGCGACGGCGGGGTCGGCGGTGGAGAGGCCGGTGTCGGGGATGCTGTAGAAGGTCAGTTCGCCCGGCTGGTCGGTGGCCACGCATTGCAGGTTGATGTCTCGCGGGCGGTGTTGGCGCAGGGCGTCGTAGTAGTCCTGCACCGGCTCGACGTTGATGCCTTGCCAGCCGTGGTCGTAGAAGGATTTGGTGACGGAATCCTGGATCGGGTCATTGGCGCCGACGTCGATGTAGAAGCCGGTTTCGCAATGCTTGAGGGCCCGCCACAGGCGAACGTCTTCGAAATTCTCGGCGTAGGAAATGAACGTCAAAGTCGATTCCTTTCTGTCAGGTTTTTCTTATTGGTCTGTGCGTCACCGGAACGGAGTGACCTTGTATAGCAAGGGTGCCCGGCCGGTGCAATTGCCTGTGCCGGGCGTCCGGGATTCGGCGGTTATGTCCTTTTGATTGGGGGCTTATGCACAACACGGCAGAGGGGGCGTGCGTTCAGGCAGGGTTTTGTGGACGGGTTCTCATTTGGGCCGCAAATCCCTGTTTTACAGGTTTTTTATTCATGTGAACAAAAAATGACCAGTGCTGTTTCGCCCCTGAAACAGGCGTGGATATTGGATCCACGGCCAATCCATCAACAGAGTTATCCACAGGCTGTGTGACGTCAGGTGCGTTCGGCCAGCAGCAGGAAGTTGCGGGGCGTAAGCGGGGTGTCGCAGAAGGTGCCGAGGCGCACGGTGTAACCCTGCTCGCTGAGGAAAAGTGCCCGGTCCAAATTCAGCCAAAGCTCCAGCGGCCGTCGGAACAATCCGCGCAGCAGTTCCAGGTTGCGAACTTCGGCCAACCGCTGCCATCCCGCCGCTTCCAGGGCCGGCCAGTCCGGCTCGCCGCTTGTGGATAACTCTTTGAGCGTGGCCAGGTCGCGGCAGTAGTCGGCGAAGGGTTTGTCCAGCCAGGCGCTGGGCAGGGACGGGGTGGGCAGGTATTCATCGACGCCGCGCAGCTGCCGTTGCCACAGGTCGAACCCCAGGCGCCGGGCCATGGAGGTGTCGCGCTGACGGCGGACGCGTGCGCCAGCGGTGACGGTTTCGCTCATGGGCAGCGACAGGTCTTCCAGCGACAGTTGCAGGACGGATCGCTGGCCCGTTGTGGACAACGCCTGATACTCGGTCAGACGGATCCGGTTGTAGCAGCACGGCGCAATGGCCATGTGTTTGCAGCCGGCGGCGCTGGCCAGTTGCATCAGTCGCACATGCAGATCGCCGCAGGCGTGCAGGGCGACCGGGGTGTGGCGGGCGTCGAGGACGGTTGCGGCGTTGGCGGCCAGCACGTCCTGTTCGACGTGCAAGGCGTGCAGATGATGACGCTGGCTCAGTGCCTGGCCGCTGGCGACCAACGAAGGGTCGTATTCCACGCAGGTGAGTTGTTGCTCGGCCCCCAGCAGGCGCCTTCCCAAATGCCCTTTGCCGGCACACCAGTCCAGCCAATGCACGGGCCTGGAGGCAAACGACAGGCGACTGGCGAACGCCTCGATCTGCTGCCACTTGCGCCCCGGCACATCGACGTTGAGCCGATGGCCCGCCGCCTCCAGCGCATGCCCCGGCAATTCGCCCACCGCGCTCAGCTCAAGCGACAGCGCGGCCAGGGAGGCGAACGGCTCCGGCGCATTCAGCAGGTCGGCAGGGTGGTTGTGGGCGTTTTCCGCATCTTCGAGCGAGCGGCCGCGTAGCCAAGTGGCCAGCTCCGGGTGGGACGTTTCCCAAGGAAGGTGCAGATGGGTGAACGGGCGGGGTTTCCACAGCGCTTGATGGGCGGTGAGAAAGGCATCCAGTGCCGTGAACCGGGCGAGGAGGGCCTCGCCCGTCAGCACGTGGGCAGCGTCAGCGCCCTTGGCAGGCATCGACGCGCAGCCAGCGTTCCAGCAGCTTGAAGCCGCGAACCAGCACGTAGGCCATGACCAGGTAGAACACGCCGGCGGCGAAGAAGATCTCTACCGGCAGGTAGGTGCGGGCGATGATCGTGCGGGCCATGCCGGTGAGTTCCAGCAGGGTCACGGTGCTGGCCAGGGCGCTGGCCTTGAGCATCAGGATCACTTCGTTGCTGTAGGCCGGCAGGCCGATGCGCGCGGCGCGCGGCAGGATGATGTAGAACAGCGCCTTGGGCTTGGACATGCCCAGGGCCCGCGCCGCCTCGATCTCGCCCGGCGGGATCGCCTGGATCGCGCCGCGCAGGATCTCGGCGATGTACGCGGCGGTGTGAAGGGTCATGGTGGCGGTGGCGCACCAGAACGGATCGCGCAGGTACGGCCACATCGAGCTGTTGCGGATCACGTCGAACTGCGCCAGGCCGTAGTAGACCAGGAACAGCTGAACCAGCAGCGGCGTGCCGCGGAAAAAGAAGATGTAGGCGTAGGGCAAAGCGCGCACGTACCACAGCTTCGACGAGCGGGCGATGCCCAGCGGAATCGCCAGCAGCAGCCCGGCGATCACGGCGATGGCCACCAGCTCCAGGGTCAGGGTCGCGCCCTGGGCCAGTTTCGGCAGCCACTTGATGATGACGTCCCAGTTCATTGAGCGCTCCTCGCGAAGCCGCGTGCGGCGCGTTTTTCCAGGAAATGCATGCCGATCATCGCCAGCACCGTCAGGCCCAGGTACATGAAGGCGGCCACCATGTAGAAGGTGAACGGCTGTTTGGAGACGGTCACGCCGATCTGCGCGTGACGCATGATTTCTTCCAGGCCGATCACCGACACCAGCGCGGTGTCCTTCATCAGGATCATGAACAGGTTGCCCAGGCCCGGCAGGGCGATGCGCCACATCTGCGGCATGATCAGCTTGGTGAAGATCCGCCATTTCGACAGGCCCAGGGCCACGCCGGCCTCACGGTGGCCCTTGGGGATGGCGAGGATCGCGCCGCGGAACACTTCCGTGGCGTAGGCGCCGAAGCACAGGCCCAGGGCGATGACGCCGGCGGCGAAGGCGCTGAGCTCAAGCTCCGGATTGCCGAAGTATTCGCCCAGGGCGCGCATGGCGTTGACGGTGCCGAAGTAGATCAGCAGCACCCAGAGCAGTTCCGGGACGCCGCGCACCAGGGTCGAGTAGGTGCTGCCCAGCCATTGCAGGGGCTTGTACGGGGACGTCTTGGCCAAGGCGCCGAGCAGGCCGAGCACCAGCCCCAGGCACAGGGCCGAGAGCGCCAGTTTGACGGTCATCAGCGCGCCGGCGGCAAGCGCCGGGCCGAATCCGTAGAGGTCGATAATCATGGAATTCTTTTCAAATCGCGGCAGGCAAGGCCGGGGACCGGCGCCGCTCGCAGGCGGCGCCGATCCGGCCGGTCAGGATCAGTAGATGCTGAACGGGAAGTACTTGTCGTTGATCTTCTTGTAGGTGCCGTCAGCGACGATTTCCTTCAGCGCGGCGTTCAGCTTCTCGCGGATCGGATCGTTCTTGCGCACGGCGATGCCGATCTTGTCGCTTTCTTCCACCGGGTCGCCCTTGAATTCGTAGGCTTTGCCGGCGTCGCTCTTGAGCCACTCGTAGTTGACGTACTTGTCGGCGAGGATGCCGTCCAGGCGACCGGAGGTCAGGTCCAGGTAGGCGTTTTCCTGGGTGTCGTACAGCTTGACCTCGACGCCCGGCATGTTGTCTTCCATGAAGGTACCGGCCAGGGTCGCGCGCTGGGCGCCGATCACTTTGCCTTTGAGGGAGTCCTTGTCGGTCTTGAACTCTTTGTCCTTCGGCGCGATGAACTGCAGCTTGTTGGAGTAGTACGGATCGGTGAAGTCCACCGCCTGCTTGCGTTCGTCGGTGATCGACATCGACGAGATCAGGAAGTCGAACTTCTTGGCGTTCAGGGCCGGGATGATGCCGTCCCAGTCGGAGGTGACCACGCTGCACTCGACCTTCATCTTGGCGCAGAGGGCGTCGCCGATGTCCTTGTCGAAGCCGACCACGTTACCGCTGGCGTCCTTGTTGTTGAACGGCGGGTAAGCCGCCTCGATGCCCATCTTCAGGGTCTCGGCCATGGCACCGGCGCTGAAGGCCAGGGTGACGGCGGCGGCCAGGAAGACCTTTTTGTAGTTCTGCATGCGGGTAGCTCCGTTAGCGGTTGCTGGACATGAATTGTTTGCAGCGCGCCGAAAGCGGGTTCTCGAACACCTGCTGCGGCGATCCTTGCTCCTCTACCAGGCCCTGGTGGAGGAACACCACTTCGCTGGAGACCTGACGGGCGAAGCCCATCTCATGGGTGACGAGCAGCATGGTGCGGCCTTCCTCGGCCAGTGCGCGGATGACATTAAGTACTTCCTGGACCATTTCCGGGTCAAGGGCGGAGGTGGGCTCGTCGAACAGGATCACCTTGGGCTGCATCGCCAGCGTGCGGGCGATGGCCGCGCGCTGTTGCTGGCCGCCGGACAGCTGCGCAGGGTAGGCGTGGCGCTTGTCGGCGATGCCGACCTTGGCCAGCAGGGCTTCGGCCACTTCGATGGCTTCGGCCTTGCTCTGGCCGAGCACGCGGCGCGGGGCTTCGATGATGTTGTCGAGCACGCTCATGTGCGGCCACAGATTAAAGTTTTGAAACACAAAACCAATCTCGGAGCGCAGGCGGTTGATCTGCTTGCCGTCGGCGGCAACCAGTTCGCCGTTCTTGGCGGGCTTGAGCTTGAGTTCTTCCCCGGCGACCAGGATCTGGCCCTGGTGCGGGTTTTCCAACAGGTTGATGCAGCGCAGGAACGTGGACTTGCCGGAACCGGAAGAACCCAGGATCGAGATCACGTCGCCGTCACGGGCGGTCAGCGAGATGCCTTTGAGCACCTCAAGCTGTCCGTAGCGTTTGTGCAAGTTGCGGATTTCAAGCGCGGGCGTGGCCTCAGCCATGTGCGTTCCTCATATGTGTTGCGCTCCAGCTGTCGGGTGGCCTTCCTGGCGAGGCGGCCAAGCTAGCATAGCGTTTCAATGGCAGCCAACAGCGCTTCGGGCGGTAAACGGATGGCGTGTGGCAGGTTGTCGCATCGGCGCAGCAGACTGTCGCCCCATCAACAACCGAACGGGTGTTTGAACGCGGATTCCCGTGGGTGTCGCGTAAAAAAAGGCGCGATGTTGCCACCTTTGGCGGGGTGTTGGAAGCGCTAACCGGCCGAACGTTGCGGATTCGCCCTTTTATTGTGCAACACACACTTTTTCAGTGTGTTTCTGGTGCGCCCGTTCGTTTGAAAAGTGAGTCGCAGGGTAACGCTCTGGCGAAAGGCCAGTAATCTCAAGGGGTTGCGATGACTGTCCGGTCAGGCTGAAAACCGCAGGCCAGAAGCTTTTGAAACATTTTGGCGCAATATTTGCGTGCAGAATCTGGAACGGCCCGTTGGATTCTTTTTACGAGAAGGAACGCCAGACGGGACGGACTGAATCGCTTTCCTCGCAAAGGTAGTTTCAATGAGCAGTACCCATAGCTCCAATGGCCTCGAACAGGGGCTCAAACCGCGTCATGTGACCATGCTGTCGATCGCCGGTGTAATCGGTGCAGGTCTGTTTGTCGGCTCCGGCCACGCCATCGCCGCCGCCGGTCCCGCCGTGCTGCTGGCCTACGCCGCCGCCGGCCTGCTGGTTGTGCTGGTGATGCGCATGCTCGGCGAAATGGCCGTGGCCTCGCCGGACACCGGTTCGTTCTCGACCTACGCCGACCGCGCCATCGGCCATTGGGCCGGTTTCACCATCGGCTGGCTGTACTGGTGGTTCTGGGTACTGGTGATCCCGCTGGAAGCCAACGCCGCCGCCACCATCCTGCACGCGTGGTTCCCGGGCGTCGAGATCTGGGCGTTCGCGCTGATCATCACCTTCCTGCTGACCGTGACCAACCTGTTCAGCGTGAAGAACTACGGTGAGTTCGAATTCTGGTTCGCCCTGCTCAAAGTGGTGGCGATCATCGGTTTCATCATTGTCGGCATCATGGCTATCTTCGGCTTGCTACCGAACAGCCAGGTCAGCGGCGTGTCGCACATCTTCGACACCCAGGGCTTCCTGCCCAACGGCATGGGCGCGGTGCTGGGCGCCATCCTGACCACCATGTTCTCCTTCATGGGCACCGAGATCGTGACCATCGCGGCCGCGGAATCGAAGAACCCGGGCAAGCAGATCTCCAAGGCCACCAACTCGGTGATCTGGCGGATCGGCCTGTTCTACCTCGTATCGATCTTCATCGTCGTGGCCCTGGTGCCGTGGAACGACCCGTCGCTGGCCAACCTGGGCTCCTACCAGACCGTGCTTGAGCGCATGGGCATCCCGAACGCGAAGATGATCGTCGACATCGTGGTGCTGGTCGCCGTGACCAGCTGCCTGAACTCGGCGCTGTACACCTCTTCGCGCATGCTGTTCTCCCTGGGCAAGCGCGGCGACGCCCCGGCCATGGCCACCCGCACCAACAACAGCGGCACGCCTTACTGGGCGGTGATGCTGTCCACCGGCGCGGCGTTCCTGTGCACCTTCGCCAACTACGTGGCCCCGGCTGCGGTGTTCGAGTTCCTGCTGGCCAGCTCCGGCGCCATCGCGCTGCTGGTGTACCTGGTGATCGCGTTCTCGCAACTGCGCATGCGCAAGCAGCGCATGGCCCGCGGCGAGAAGATCTCCTTCAGCATGTGGCTGTTCCCGGGCCTGACCTACGCGGTGATCGCCTTCATCATCGCGGCCCTGACCATCATGCTGTTCCAGGACGCCCACCGTGTGGAAATCCTCGCGACCGGCCTGCTGAGCCTGCTGGTGGTCGCCGCCGGCCTGCTGGTGGCCCGCCGCCGCAAGCTGGAGAAGGGCGGTGCGGCCGTCCTGAACTGATCCGCAGCGCCTGATGCAAAAACGGCCGCCCGTCAGTGATGACGGGCGGCCGTTTTCGTTGGCGGGCGTTGAATCAGCGAGGATTGACCCAGTCTTCCACGCGTAACCCCGGAACACGCTCAAACTCCCGGACGTTGTTGGTGATCACGATGTAACCCCGCGAGCGCGCATGCCCTGCAATCATGTGGTCGTAGGGGCCGATCGGCGTGCCTGCCTTGGCCAATTCGGATCGGATCATGCCGGTGTGGGCGGCGGCTTCCTCATCAAAGGGCAAGACCTCAAGGCGGGCGGCAAAGCCTTCGATGACCGCGAGATTCCTTTCTGGCGCTGCGGATTTTTCTGCGCCGTAAATCAGCTCCATCAAGGTGACCGTGCTGATGCACAGTTGGCCGTGGTGACGGGTGAAGGCCTCGCGCACGATCTGTGGTTTGTTTTTGATCGTGAAGATGCAGATGTTTGTATCGAGCATGAACTTGATCATCAGAACGATTCACGCTCCTGGTCGGCGGGTTGTCCGCGGTCGGTCATGAAGTCCGCGGTCACGTCGTCCCCGTCAAACCAACTGTCCCAGCTTTCGCCGGCAGGCGTGATGATGCGTGTCCTGCCGATGGCGACAACGTCCACCCGTTTGACGTCCACAGGCATCGCGACAGCCTTGGGAAGGCGAACGGCCTGGCTTCTGTTGTTCATGAAGATCGTTGTCTGCTCCATGATGTTCTCCTGTTCTTTGCGCATCTGTGGCTTCAGAGGATAGAGGCGGTAAGGGATATGTCAACGGGATATGCTTGTGCTCCGACCAAGGGATGCGCCAACGAAAACGGCCGCCCGTCAGTGATGACGGGCGGCCGTTTTCGTTGCGGGCGAGGGATTATTCGCTCTTTTCTTCCTGCGCTTGCTGCGACTGCCCGTAGGCGTCCAGCGCGATGCCGAAGTCGGTGATGAACTGCGGCTCGCTCAGCCAGGCCTGGGCGGCCTCGATGTCCATGCCGTCGGCCCACATGCGGTAGTCGATCAGCATGTCGGCGGCCAGGTGGGTGGCGGCCATGCCTTCGTCGTCGGCGTTTTCCATGTCCAGCAGTTCAGGGTGGTCGACGATGATGAACGCCAGCTCCCTGAGCAGCGTCAGCAGCATGTCGTTGCGGCTGACGGCTTCGGCTTCGCGCATTTTGCTGAACATCGCCAGGGTGTATTCCGGGATCGGCTCGGCCAGGTGGCCGAGGTCGTCGTCCTGGGCCAGCGGTTTGCGGCCGACCATGCGGATCTGCTTGGCTTTGGCCTTGGCGCGTTTGGCGCGTTTCTGTTGCTTGTTCAGGGATGCCATGGGAACTCAGTCTTTCTGTTGGGATTGCGCGGCGATCGCGTCGGACGCCGCCACATAGTCGGCCTGGAAGGCCGGGGATTCGATCCACGCCAGGGCGCCGGCCTCGTCGGTCTCGGTGGCCCACTGGCGGTACTCCAGCAGTGCCGCGAGGATGAAGTCCATCGCGCCTTCCTCGCCTTCCTGCTCGTACACGATCTCCAGCAGCGGGTCTTCGAGGAACGCCGTGCACATGGCCTGCTGGCTGATCTTTTCGGCGTCGATCATTTTCTTGAACAGTTCGGTCAGGTCCACCGACTCGAAGTCGATGCGGTCGTCGTTCGGATCCAGCTCGACCGGCGCCTCGGCGCGCTTGGTGCGGTTCTGCTTGGCCTTGGCTTTGGCCCGGGAGGCGCGTTTCTGCTGCTTGTTGGCGGAGGCCATGGGTGTGTTCCGTGATGCGTTAAAGGGGTTGGCTGCGCGGTATCTGCCGCCCCGGCGTGCCGGGGGCCAGTTCGCCGCTCTGCAGCCAGGTCAGGGCGATGGGCCATAGTGTGGCTTGGTATGCGCTGCGAAAAAAGGCGAAATGTCCGACTTCCTGTTCGCCGATGTCCTGCGGCTCGATGCGCAAGTGGGTTTTTTCGGCCTGGCTGAAGTAGCCGAGCAGGCGTTCGGTGGCCGCCACCGTGCCGTAGGGATCGTCGCCGATGCTGATCGCCAGCGCCTTCGCGCGTACGTCGGCGAAGGGCAGCCGGCCGTTTTCCCTCAGCAGCCTGCGGCCGCTCGGGCGCCCTTCGTAGCGGGGCGTAGGCGTGCTCCAGTCGCGCACCACGCCGGCGGGGGTGTCTTCCAGCCAGCCTAGTCGCTTGCCGGGGAAATAGCCGCAGAACAGCGTCAGCAGCGGCATCAGCACGTGCCATTTGCCGAACATCCTCAAGCGGTGCTCGGGTGCGTAATCGCGCCAGTATGCGAACTGCGCGCCGACGGTGACCAATCGTCGGATCGCCTGCCCGGAGGCGCCCAAGCCTGCCGCGCAGCCGCCGAAGCTGTGGCCGACCACGTCGATGGGCTGGCCGGGAAATTCCCGTTGCGCCCGCTTGAGCATCGCTTCGAAATCCAGCGCGCCCCAATCCGTCCAGGAGGCCTCAAGGCCCTTCATGGCGGACGGTCGCGATTCGCCGATGCCCCGGTAGTCGTAGGTCATCACATCGAAGCCGTTGGCGAACAGGTAGGCGGCGAAGCGCGAGTAGTGACGGCAGCGCACCGAAGTGGCGGCGTTGATGATTACCACCGGGCGCCGCGCATCGGGCAGCGCGTGGCGCCAGGTGAAGCCGCCCAAGGGATAGCCGTCGGCGGCGGGCTCATGGAACGGCACGCTTTCCTTGTCGGGCGTTTGGGCACGTGTCGGCGATGCGCTGGGTAGGGTCATGGCGGTCGTGACTGGCGTTGGATAGGCGAGCATGAACGTTCCCCGGAAGGTTTTGCAATGCGCTCGAACCGGTGGCCGGCAACGTCGTAGTCCGTTTAGTACCCGACCCAACTCCCAAACAATCTAAAACCCGACCCGCCCCGCAAAATCTAAAGAGATGTAACGAAGGGGTTCTGAACGAACCCGGGAGTCGCATCATGAAACGCGTGATTGCATGCATGCTGCCCGTCGCCGCCGTGGTTGCGCTGTTGTTTCCGGTGGTGGTGCAAGCCACCAGCCCGGAGCCGATCGACAGCGCCGGCGTGCAAGTCCAGCAACAGCAGCAGAACGGCATCAACTACCTGTCCGGCGGGATCGGCCTGGACGAATCGCGGGCCATTCAGCAGTCCGCCGGCTACAACCTGCACATGACCTTCGCCGTCGGCGTGCAGAACCTGTACACCTCGGATGTCGATGTGGTCATCCAGAAAGCGACCGGGCAACCGGTGCTCAGCCTCAACCAGATCGGGCCGCTGCTCTACGCGCAGTTGCCTCCGGGCAAATACACCGTGGTCGCCACCCGCAATGGCGAAGTGCGACGCGACATGGCTGACATCGGCAACGGGCCTGCACGCAACCTGGTGTTCCACTGGAACTGGGAGCCGACCCAATAGCGGCGTTCTGCGGGGCGGGAGTTTGCGCACCGATGCGGATAAAATCCCGCCCCTCCTGTTTTTGTGGATGCAAGGATGTCGGTTTTGAAAGGGATGTTGCGTGTGGGTTTGATGGCGGGTCTGGTGGTGTTGCAGACCGCGTGCGGCACCATGATCGGGCGGGTCAGTACAGGCATGTCCGACGTGGATTACTACAAGGGCGTCGACGGGGATCTGCAACTGCTCGGCGTGACCGGCAATGACGGCAAGCCGGCGGCGATCATTTGCTACTTCATGATCGTCTGTCCGCTGGTCACCGTCGTATCGATGCCGGTGGACGCTGCGCTGGACACCGTCCTGCTTCCCGTGGATTACGTGAACACCCTGTAGGGTCATCGCCTGGTGCGCTTGCTCCGCGCACCGCGCGGGCGCGTCTTGCGCCGTATCCAAAGCCCGAACGACACGATGCCCAGCAGCATCAACGTGAAGACGCCTTGCCACACGATCTCGAACCAGTACCTGCCGGGCTGCGACGCCAAGGTGTAGGTCTGGCGCGGGCCGGTGCGGTTCATCGTGGTGACCGAGCCGCTGATGAGGCTATCGGCGATCAGGTAGAGGGACGCGCCGATGGCGAAGGCCAGCATCACGCCGACGAGTACGGTCAGCCAGAACGAGACCCGGCTTTCGCGGTAGGGCGGCGGATGGGGCAGGGGGATGCGGGTGCGTTTCTGGTTCATCGGGCAGGCAACCCTCTTCCGTAAGGGGCGGCCAAAGTACCGCGATTGATGCGGCTTAAACCAGCCTTCAGCAAATCACGGGCATAAAAAAACCCTGAATCTTTCGATTCAGGGTTTTCGGTATGTGGTGCCCAGAGACGGAATCGAACCGCCGACACGGGGATTTTCAATCCCCTGCTCTACCGACTGAGCTATCTGGGCAACGGGGCGCATTAAACGGGTTTTTCAGGGGGGCGTCAAGCAAGTTTTCAAAAAAATTTTAAATTATTCCGTCGCTTACGTTCCGGCCCCCGTTGCGGCGGGTTATTCGGCAGGCGGAACGTAACCTTCGGCCTGGGCGTATTCCTCGCCGGAGAAGTACTTGTCCATTTCACCCTGGATGAATTTGCGGTCGTCGGCGTTCATCATGTTCAGGCGCTTTTCGTTGATCAGCAGGGTCTGGTGCTTCTGCCAGTCGGCCCAGGCCTTGGCCGAGACGTGCTCGAAGATGTCCTGGCCCTTGGGGCCCGGGTACGGAGGACGCTCCAGGCCTTCGAGCTGTTCTTTGTATTTGCGGCACATTACGGTACGGGTCATGGCGACACTCCTGCATTCAATACGGCGGCCGCGCGTTCGAGCAAGGTCTTGACCGGGGCGGCGAGGCCCAGGCGCGGCGGGGTGGCGAGGTTATACCAGAGCCAGTCGGCCTCGGCCACGTGATGGCCGGTCTCTTGGACCTGCACCAGCCAGGGTTCGATGGACAGCTGAAAGTGGCTGAAGGTGTGGACGAGGCCGGGCAGCGCCTGCTGTTCGCCGAGCGCCAGCGAATGCTGGTCGGCCAGGTGCTGCAGGTCGTCGAGGCCGTCGAGCTCCGGCAGGCTCCACAGGCCGCCCCACAGCCCGGTGGACGGACGGCGGTAAAGCAGAATCGCGCCCTCGCCGTTGCTCAGCATCGGCATCAGCGTGCGCTTCTGCGGGATCGCCTTGCGCGGCTTGGGGATCGGGTAGCGGGTCTCAAGGCCCAGCATGTGCGCTTCGCAGCCTTTCTCCAGCGGACACAGCAGGCAGCTCGGCTTGCTGCGGGTGCACAGGGTGGCGCCCAGGTCCATCATCGCCTGGGTGTAGGCGTTGACCCGATCCTGGGGCGTGAAGCGCTCGGCGGCGGCCCACAGCTGTTTGGCCACCTTCGGCTCGCCCGGATAGCCTTCCTGGGCGGTGAAGCGCGCCAGCACCCGTTTGACGTTGCCGTCGAGGATCGGCGCGCGCAGGCCCATGCTGATGCTGGCGATCGCCCCGGCGGTGGACAGGCCGATGCCCGGCAGCTCCGTGAGCTTTTCCACATCCCGCGGGAATTCGCCGCCGTACTGGCTGACGACGATCTTCGCGGTCTTCTGCAGGTTGCGGGCGCGGGTGTAGTAGCCCAGGCCCGTCCACAGGTGCAGCACTTCGTCCTCCGGCGCCTCGGCCAGCGCCTGCACCGTGGGCAGCGCGGCCATGAAGCGGTCGAAGTAGTTGAGCACGGTGCTGACCTGGGTCTGCTGCAGCATGATTTCCGACACCCATACCCGGTACGGGTTGATGCCCTGCTGCCAAGGCAGGTCGTGGCGGCCGTGGCGGTCGTACCAGTCCAGCACCGCCGTTGAAAACTGCTCCGCTCTCATCGCTTGAACAGCCCCTTCAATGCGTTCTTCAGTTCAGGGCTGACCTTGTCGCCCAGTTTTTCGTCGATCTTCTCGCTGATCCGGTCGCCGGCCAGTTTGCTGGCGACCTGGCCCAGCCGTTCGTTGTCCACCCGGCAAGCCTTGGCGCCCAGCTCCAGCGGCCCGCGGCAACGCAGCGGCCATTCGACGCCGACGAACTTCTCGCCGACCTGGCAGGCCGGATCCGGCATGGCGCTGGTGTCGCCCTCGACGATGATGCCCACGCGGTAGTCCATGCCCAGCACCCGCAGATCCACGTCGCCGTCACCGTTGACGGTCATGCCGGGGATGCGCACCTTCAGGTCCGGGTTGCTGGCCAGACCGTTACGGAAGGTCAGGTTGCCCTTGAGCTCCTGGAACGGGGTGTCCTTGCCCCGCGGCTCGCCGCTGAGGGTCTTGCGGTTGAGGGTGGCGATGCCCTTGCACAGTTGCTGTTCCAGGTTGGCGTTGAGCAGCACGCCGTTGTTGATCACGAACCCGGCGTTGCCGTTGAGGGTCTCGACCAGGGCCTGCTGACTGTTGCCGCTGGCGGTGAAATTGCCGGTGAGGTTGACCAGCCCTTTGACCGGCGGGTTCTTGCCCTGGCTTTCGAGGATCTTCTCCACCGGGACGCGGTTGATCCGGGTCTGCAGGTTCAGCACCGGCGCGCTCGGGCGCACGTCGAGGGTGCCCTTGGCTTCGAAGTCGCCGTTGAACAGCTCGCCGCGCAGGTTCTCCAGGGTGAGCAGGCCGCCCTGGCCGGTGGCCTTGAGCGCGGCGTTCTGGATCGGCAGCTTGTCCAGGGTCAGTTGGCCGAAGGTCAGGTCGGCGTCCACGTCAAGTTTGCCCAGGCGCTCCACCGGGAACAGGCGCTCGGCGCTCCAGGCGCTCTTGCTCGGTTTTTCCGGCAGCGGCGTGGAGCCGGCGCCGGCCATGGCGTCGGCCTCGGTGCTGGCGACTTCGGCCTGGCGCACTTGGGCGGCGCTGCTGGCCTGGGCGGACTTGGGCGGCAGGTAGCGGTCGACGTTGAATGTGTCGGCCTTGAGGATCGCCCGCAGCGATTGCTTGGCGAAATCCTCGACGGCGATGCGGCCGCTGAAGCTGCTGTCGTCGAGCTTCAGGTTGATGTTGTCGAACGCCGCGCTGGTCGGCGTGGCCGAGACGCGGCTGACCAGCTCGACCTTGCTCAGGCTGCCTTCGGCCATGGCCGGCAGGGTTTGGCCGATGCTGTCGACGAACTTCGCCAGGTCGAACTGGGCGATGGAGATGCCGCCGCTGATCTGCGGCGTCTTGTCGAGGTCGTTGGCTTTGAGCTCGCCCAAGGCGCGCAACTGGTTCACGGAGATCTTGATGCCGGTCCATTCGGCGACGTTCGCGGCCTTGTCCAGCAGCATCTGGCCTTGGGCGGCGAAGGTGACGGTCTTGCCCTGCAGCGGGTCGCCGGCCAGCTCACCGCTCAGCTTCAGGTCTTCGAACTTGTAGCGTTGCAGCGCGCGCTCGAAGCGCAGTTCGCCGTTGAGTTCGGTGCGCACGCGCAGCACCGGCTGGTTGGTGCCGAGGAACGCGGTGGCCTTCACCGGAATGTTGGTCGAATCGTGCACTGCGCCGGTGCTCAACTGGATGCTTTCGGCGCTGAACTGCTTGCCGGTCTGCTCGTCGTTGTATTCGACGCGGGCGTTGTTGACGGTGAGGCTGTCGATGTCGAGGCGGATCGGCTGCGCCGGCTTTTCCGGCTGGGCCGGCGCTTCGGCGGCGGTCGTGCCTGGCGCAGGCGGCGGGGTGCTGCCGGCGGGCGCCGGCACCTTACCGATGTCTTCCCAGTTGCCGTGGCCGGTCTTGTCGCGGCTCAGGCGCAGGTTCAGGCCTTCGACGCGCACGTCGCTCATCTGCACCTCGCGGCGCAGCAGCGGCAGCACGCGCACGGACAGGCCGAGCATCTGCAGGTCGGCGAACGGTTCGGCAGGCTTGGCCAGGGTCGCGACGCTGGCCTCGTGCAGTTCCAGGCCGAGCCACGGGAACAGGCTCCAGCCGATGTCGCCGTTGAGCGTCAGCTCGATGTGGGCCTTGTCGCGGGCAATCTGGCGGATTTCGTCCTTGTAGTCGTTGGGATCGAAGAAGTGGGTCAGGGCAAAGCCTGCCGCCACGATGATCAGCAACAGACCCAGAAGCACCAGACCCAGGATTTTGCCGAACGCTTTCATGGGCGAGTCCTTGTGTTAGTCGAATTCGTAATTTAGCCGGGGAGTATAGCGCCGCATGCCCTCCGGCTGGTGTGGCTTCACGCGGGCAGCACGTCCAGCGGCAGGTGCAGCTTGGCCGCCAGCGCCTGGGCCTCGAGATGGCCGGCCGGTGCCTGCAGGCGCAATTGGGCCCCCGCTTGCGACGCCATTTTCCGCGCTTCGTTCACCAACCGCTCGGCAACGCCACGACGGCGGGTGACTTTTCTGACGCACAAATGGGACAAGTACCAGACGCTGCCCTGGGGTCGCAGACGTGCCGCGCCCAGCAGGCGGTCATTGAAGCGCCCGGCGATGAGCGTGCCGTCGGCCAGGGCCTCTTCGGTCAATTGCAAAGCCCCGGAAAACGGCGCGAACAGCCACGGCGGCGCATCGCGGTAGATCTTCTCTAAATCCTCCCGATCGCGGGAATCGGCGGCGTTCAGCGCTTGGACAATGATCGGCATGGGGTTTTCCTGAGTGATACGAGATCAGATGACGTGAAAAAGGTGATGTCAGTTTGGTTTTTCTGTCACCTGCAAATGGTAACCTTCGCCCGTTCGTCCGTCCTTCTGCGACTTAACGTCGCGCCATCAAGGAGCTTCACCCCAAAACAACGGTCATGCCTGCGTGCATCAAGGCCGAGGGTGAGCAGTGGCTGGCGAACCATTCTAATAATTGGGGGATACACAATGAGCACGAGCATCACGGCGGACGGCCTTCGCGCCGCCGAGCCCGCGTTCCTGTCCAAGGAACGCATCATCGCCAAGCCCGGCTTCAACCGCTGGCTGGTTCCACCGGCCGCGCTGGCCATCCACCTGTGCATCGGCATGGCCTACGGTTTCTCGGTGTTCTGGCTGCCGCTGTCCAAGGCGCTGGGCATCACCGCGCCGGTGGCCTGCGCACCGGACATGAGCTTCATCGCACAGGTCTTCTCTTCGCAATGCGACTGGCCGATCTCCATGCTCGGCTGGATCTACACCCTGTTCTTCATCTTCCTCGGCTGCTCGGCGGCGATCTGGGGCGGCTGGCTCGAACACGCAGGCCCCCGCAAGGCCGGCGTGGTGTCGGCGCTGTGCTGGTGCGGCGGTCTGCTGATCTCTGCGCTGGGCATCTACACCCACCAGATCTGGCTGATGTGGATCGGTTCGGGCGTGATCGGCGGCATCGGTCTGGGCCTGGGCTACATCTCGCCCGTCTCGACCCTGATCAAGTGGTTCCCGGACAAGCGCGGCATGGCCACCGGCATGGCGATCATGGGCTTCGGCGGCGGCGCGATGGTCGGCGCTCCTCTGGCGACCGCGCTGATGAGCCACTTCGCTTCGCCGCAAGGCGTGGGCGTCTGGCAGAGCTTCGTGGCAATGGCCGCGATCTACTTCGTGTTCATGATCGGCGGTGCCCTGGCCTACCGCGTTCCGCCGACCGGCTGGAAGCCTGAAGGCTGGACCGCGCCGGCGAAGAAAGCGTCGAACGCGATGATCACCCACCGTCACGTGCACGTGAACGTGGCCTGGAAAACCCCGCAGTTCCGCCTGGTGTGGCTGGTGCTGTGCCTGAACGTCTCCGCCGGCATCGGCATCCTCGGCATGGCTTCGCCGCTGCTGCAGGAAGTGTTCGGCGGCAAGCTTTTGGGCAACGACCTGCCGTTCGGCCAGCTCGACGCCTCGCAACTGGCTTCGATCGCCGCGATCGCCGCCGGCTTCACCGGGCTGCTGAGCCTGTTCAACATCGGTGGCCGGTTCTTCTGGGCCTCGTTCTCGGACTACCTGGGCCGCAAGAATACCTATTTCGTGTTCTTCGCCCTGGGCTTTGCCCTGTACGCGCTGATCCCGAACCTCGGCCACTTGGGCAACGTCGCGCTGTTCGTGGCGGCGTTCTGCATCATCCTGTCGATGTACGGCGGCGGCTTCGCCACCGTTCCGGCCTACCTGGCCGACCTGTTCGGCACGCAGATGGTCGGCGCGATCCACGGTCGCCTGCTGACCGCCTGGGCCGCTGCCGGCGTGCTCGGCCCGGTGCTGGTGAACTATCTGCGCGAGTACCAGCTGAGCATCGGCGTCGAGCGCGCCGCCGCCTACGACATCACCCTGTACATCCTCGCCGGCCTGCTGGTGCTGGGCTTCCTGTGCAACCTGCTGGTGCGTCCGGTGGCCGACAAGTACTTCATGACCGACGCCGAACTGGCCGCCGAACAGGCGCTGGGCCACGACAAGGGCGCCGACGCCACCACCGTGCTTGAGTGGAAAGCCGCGCCGGGCAGCAAGCCGCTGGCGATCGCCGCGTGGCTGGCGGTGGGCATTCCGCTGGCGTGGGGCGTGTGGGTGACCCTGCAGAAGACGGCGGTGCTGTTCCACTAAGCGCCGTATCCACCGGGCGGGCGCGGGCTCTTGTGGCGAAGAGTCCGCGTCCGCTTCGGCCGCAGACCGTTTGGGGCCGCTGCGCACCCCGGCGGGAGCAAGCTCCCTCGCCACGCCGACCTGTCCCGCATCCGCAATGGCTTGTATGGACATGTCTACCCGCGACAGCCGGGCGTCCTGTCCGTCAGTCATCTCACCTCCTGTGTTTCTGTTTCCCGCCCGCGCCCCTATAATGGCTGCCTTTTTCGCCCAATGATTTTGCGGAGCTGGTGATGGCCGAACGTAAGGCGTCTGTCGAGCGCGACACTCTGGAAACCCAGATCAAAGCCTCGATCAACCTTGATGGCACCGGAAAGGCCCGATTCGATATCGGCGTGCCTTTTCTTGAGCACATGCTGGATCAGATCGCCCGTCACGGGTTGATCGACCTCGACATCGAGTGCAAGGGCGACCTGCATATCGACGACCACCACACCGTCGAAGACGTCGGCATCACCCTCGGCCAGGCGTTCACCCAGGCCATCGGCGACAAGAAAGGCATCCGCCGCTACGGCCACGCCTACGTGCCGCTCGACGAAGCGCTGTCGCGCGTGGTGATCGACTTCTCCGGCCGTCCGGGCCTGCAGATGCACGTGCCGTACACCCGCGCCACCGTCGGCGGCTTCGACGTCGACCTGTTCCAGGAATTCTTCCAGGGCTTCGTCAACCACGCCAACGTCACCCTGCACATCGACAACCTGCGCGGGCACAACACCCACCACCAGATCGAGACCGTGTTCAAGGCCTTCGGCCGCGCGCTGCGCATGGCCGTGGAACTGGACGACCGCATGGCCGGGCAGATGCCATCGACCAAGGGCGTGCTGTAATGCAGACAGTGGCGGTTATCGATTACGGCATGGGCAACCTGCACTCGGTGGCCAAGGCCCTCGAGCACGTCGGCGCCGGCAAGGTGCTGATCACCAGCGATGCGGACGTGATCCGCGAAGCCGACCGGGTGGTGTTTCCCGGCGTCGGCGCGATCCGCGACTGCATGGCGGAGATCCGTCGCCTGGGGTTCGATTCGCTGGTGCGCGAGGTCAGCCAGGACCGTCCGTTCCTCGGCATCTGCGTCGGCATGCAGGCCTTGCTCGACACCAGCGAAGAGAACGACGGCGTCGACTGCATCGGCCTGTTCCCGGGCGCGGTGAAGTTCTTCGGCAAGGACCTGCATGAGGACGGCGAGCACCTGAAGGTGCCGCACATGGGCTGGAACGAAGTGAAGCAGTCGGTGGACCACCCGCTGTGGCACAACATTCCGGACCTGGCGCGGTTCTACTTCGTGCACAGCTACTACATCGCCGCCGGCAACGCGCGGCAGGTGGTGGGCAGCGGCCATTACGGCGTCGATTTCGCGGCGGCGCTGGCCGAAGGCTCGCGCTTCGCCGTGCAGTTCCACCCGGAGAAGAGCCATACCCACGGCCTGCAATTGCTGCAGAACTTCGCGGCGTGGGACGGTCGCTGGTAAATGGCCGTCAAGAAGAAGCCGCCGATCCTCACCCTCACGCCCGAACAGGAGAGTGAGGCCAGCCGCAAGATCCAGCGGTTCATGGAGGACCGTTTCGAACTGGACCTGGGTTCGTTCGAGGCGGCGGAGATTCTTGACCTGTTTACCCGTGAAATCGCACCGCACTATTACAACAGGGCGATCTTCGATGTGCAGACCCACCTCAAGGAGCGGTTTGAAAGCATCGAAAGCGACCTGTGGGCGCTCGAGAAAAACTGATTCCCGAGCCAAGCTGAACATTCAAATCTGAAGGTTTGCCAGATGCTGATTATTCCCGCTATCGATCTTAAAGACGGTGCCTGCGTACGTCTGCGCCAGGGCCGCATGGAAGATTCCACGGTGTTCTCCGATGACCCGGTGAGCATGGCTGCCAAGTGGGTGGAGGGCGGCTGCCGCCGTCTGCATCTGGTCGACCTGAACGGCGCCTTCGAAGGCCAGCCGGTCAACGGCGAAGTGGTCACCGCCATCGCCAAACGCTACCCGAACCTGCCGATCCAGATCGGCGGCGGCATCCGCTCCCTGGAAACCATCGAGCACTACGTCAAGGCCGGCGTGAGCTACGTGATCATCGGCACCAAGGCCGTGAAGGAGCCTGAGTTCGTCGCCGAGGCCTGCCGTGCGTTTCCGGGCAAGGTGATCGTCGGCCTCGACGCCAAGGACGGCTTCGTCGCCACCGACGGCTGGGCCGAAGTCAGCAGCGTGCAGGTGATCGACCTGGCCAAGCGTTTCGAAGCCGACGGCGTGTCCGCCATCGTCTACACCGACATCGCCAAAGACGGCATGATGCAGGGCTGCAACGTGCCGTTCACCGCCGCCTTGGCAGCAGCCACGAAGATCCCGGTGATCGCCTCCGGCGGCATCCACAACCTGGGTGACATCAAGTCGCTGCTCGACGCGAAAGCGCCGGGCATCATCGGCGCCATCACCGGCCGGGCGATCTACGAAGGCACCCTCGACGTCGCAGAGGCCCAGGCCTTCTGCGATTCGTACAAAGGCTGAGGACTGACCATGGCGCTGGCCAAACGCATCATCCCTTGCCTGGACGTGGACAACGGCCGGGTGGTCAAGGGCGTGAAGTTCGAAAACATCCGTGACGCCGGCGACCCGGTGGAGATCGCCCGCCGCTACGACGAGCAGGGCGCGGACGAGATCACCTTCCTCGACATCACCGCCAGCGTCGACGGCCGTGACACCACGCTGCACACCGTCGAGCGCATGGCCAGCCAGGTGTTCATCCCGCTGACCGTGGGCGGCGGCGTGCGCACCGTGCAGGACATCCGCAACCTGCTCAACGCCGGCGCCGACAAGGTGTCGATCAACACCGCGGCGGTGTTCAACCCGGAATTCGTCGGCGAAGCGGCCGAGCACTTCGGCTCGCAGTGCATCGTCGTCGCCATCGACGCCAAGAAGGTGTCCGGCCCGGGCGAGGCCCCGCGCTGGGAGATCTTCACCCACGGCGGCCGCAAGCCGACCGGCCTCGACGCGGTCGAGTGGGCGAAGAAGATGGAAGGCCTGGGGGCCGGCGAGATCCTGCTGACCAGCATGGACCAGGACGGCATGAAGAACGGCTTCGACCTGGGCGTGACCCGTGCCATCAGCGATGCCCTGAACATCCCGGTGATCGCCTCCGGCGGCGTCGGCAACCTGCAGCACCTGGCCGACGGCATCCTCGAAGGCCACGCCAGCGCGGTGCTGGCGGCGAGCATCTTCCACTTCGGCGAATACACCGTGCAGGAAGCCAAGGCCTACATGGCCCATCGCGGCATCGTGATGCGCTAAGCCGTACAGGCCAGTGGACAGCATGGCGTGCTCAGGGCACTCTTGAACACGCCATGGATTCCGGTAGCCCGACATGATCAAACGCCTGCTTCTCGTCCTCGCCAGCGCTTCGGTGTTGCTGTTCAACACGGCCCGGGCCGAGGACAGTCCCGACACCGGTCTGGTGCTCCTCACCGAAAACTTCCCGCCGTACAACATGGCGAAGAACGGCAAGAACTTCGCCCAGGACGAGAACATCGACGGCATCGCCACGGACATCGTGCGCGAGATGTTCAAGCGGGCCGGCCTCACCTACAGCCTGACCCTGCGCTTCCCCTGGGAGCGGGTCTACAAGCTGGCGCTGGAGAATCCCGGTTACGGTGCGTTCGTGATGGCGCGGCTGCCTGACCGCGAACGGCTGTTCAAATGGGTCGGCCCCATCGGCCCGGACGACTGGATCATGCTGGCCCGGGCTGACAGCAAGATCACCCTCGAAACCCTGAACGACGCGCGCAAGTACAAGATCGGCGCCTACAAAGGCGATGCGATCGCGGAGACCCTGACCAAGCAAGGCCTGAAGCCGACCGTGGTGCTGCGCGATCAGGACAACGCGAAGAAACTGGTGAACGGCCAGATCGACCTGTGGGCCACCGGCGACCCTGCCGGGCGCTACCTGGCCCGCCAGGACGGCGTGACCGGCCTCAAGACCGTGCTGCGCTTCAACAGCGCCCAGCTGTACCTGGCGCTGAACAAGGAAGTGCCGGACGAAACGGTCGCCCGGCTCCAGGCCGCCCTGGATCAGATGCGCAAGGACGGCGTGGTCGACGAGATCATGGGACGGTATCTGTAACGTCCGTCACGTCCGTAACATCTGCCGGCGAGGGCTGTTCGGTGGCCGGCTTGTCCGCCGGAGCAGGAGCCGGCGTAGGAACCGGCGACGGGATCGGAGGGCAGACGAACACCGTCTCTTGCGGCGAGTGTTCGCAGAGGTGCAAGCGGTTGCCATCGGTGTAGCTGACGGTGTCGGTCACCGGCGTGCCGTCTTCGCGCAGCAGCGTGAAGTTGCTCTGCACCAGGTAGACCGCGATGGATTTCTGCCCGGCGGCGAGCGTGATGACATCAAGGGGACGGTCATTGGGCCACTCGTTCGCTTGCGCGCCGCACTGGACGAAGTCTTCGTCCAGCCTCGCCGAAAACCGCAAAGGTGCCGGCTCCGCCGTCGGCCATTGGCGGCCGAACTCAACCGTCGTCAGTTCCGCGAATGCTCGCAGGTGCTCGGCCCTTTGCGCGCGGGGCGCGGTCCATCTGAACGTCCTGCCTTGGCTTTCCGTGTTGTGGCCATAGCCGATGAGCATGTACTGGTCCGTCCTTTCCAGTCGGTAGCTTGGCGAGCGGCGCAGCTGTTCGAGGGGCGACAGCAAGGGATCCTTGACCGTGAACCAGGGCAGCCTGGCCGTGTGGGTGAGCTTGGCCGGCTCCACCGGCGGGGCCGGCGGCTCTCCGGTCAGTTGGGGCGCTGTCGGCTGGGGGCTGACCTGAAGCGGAACCGGCAGGCGCAACGAATAGGCCACGCTGCCCAGCTCCGGCCGGTCGTAGCTGCCGTCGGCGGCAAAGGTGCCGGGCGCCAGGTGGATCTCCCCGGACGGGGCATGGGGCGGCGTGATGCGCCAGGCGCTGAATTTGTGCCTGGAGCCGCTGCCCTTGTCGTTCCAGATCAGCTCGTCGACCCGCGATGCGATCACCAGGTCGGCCCGCACGCAGCGGACGGCGTTGAGCGAAGGCTTTTCGTGATCGTTGGTGCACACCGATCCCAGCGCGACGTAGCCTTGCGCAGGAATCGGGCGCCACAGCGCGCCGTCTATCTTCGATTTCGTGCCCTTGTCGTTCCAGATCAGCTCGTAGTCCACAGGCTGGCTCAGTGCGTTGGCTTGAGCCGGATCCTTGGTGTGCGCATTCGCTTCGCAGACCACGGCCACTACGCGTTTGCCGTTGATGTTGTCGAAGTCAGTGGCGACCACATCGCCCAGCGGAAAATAGCCGGGCAGCAGGTCCGGGGCCGGCGCAGGGCGCCAGAAGGCGGCGGGTTTGGCCCGTGAGCCCCGGGTGTCCCAGACCCGGTAGAACTCGGTCGCGAAGTTGATCAGCAGGTTGTCGAATCGCAGGGGTTGCATTGGCCGGGTCGGCAATGCGGTGTCTTCGTGTGTGTTCATGAAAGGTCCTGATGGTGAAAGGCGACCCAAGGGGGCCGCGGCCTGTTGCAGGCTTCACTATCGGGAATCGCGGGGGACGTCTGGCGGTAGCCGGGTATCGCGCGGGCAAGACGGTTCAGCGGTAGACGCCGTCCTTGCCGTGGGCCGCCGTGGCGCGGTTGCCGCGCACGCTGATCATCTGGCGGATGTCGATCCACTCGATGCCCTGGGCTTTGAGCTTGGGCAGTTCGCGCTCCAGCACGGCCAGGGTCTGGGGATACGGATGGCCGATCATCACCGCCGAGCCCTGTTTGCGCGCCAGGCTGATCGCCGTCTGCAACTGGGTGAAGATGGCGGCCTCGGTGCGTTCGTCATCGAGGAACACATCCCGCGAGACGCTGGCCAGGCCGATCTTCTGCGCCTGCTGCGCCGCCACGGTCTGGGCGCTGGTGCGGCTGTCGACGAAGAACTTGTGGCGGCGCTGCAATTCCTCCATCAGCCACGCCATGGCCGCCGGCTGCGCGGTCATGCGGCTGCCCATGTGGTTGTTGATGCCGGCGGTGTAGGGCACCTGCCGGAAGGCGGCGTCGAGGCGCCGGGCCAGTTCTTCGACAGGCAGTTCGGGGTGCCAGGCGAACGGCCCGGTGGCCGGATCCATGGGCATGTGCAGGATCACGGTCTTGCCGGCGCGGTGGGCTTCGCGGGCGAATTCGGTGGCGTGCGGGGTGTCCGGCATGATCGCCGCCGTCACGGGGCCGGGCAGGGCGAGGACGCGGCGATCCCGGGGCAGGCTCTGCCCCAGGTCGTCGATGATCAGGCTCAGGTAGGCCTTGTGGGGCACCGGTCCGGCAGACTCCGCGTGAGCGGCGCCCGCCAGGCAGCACAACAGGACGAGGATGAAGCGCAGACCCATCCTCAACGGCCGGAGGTGATGCTCAGCCCTTTGAGCAGGCTCAGGGCCTGGGCCAACTGGTAATCGTCATCCTGCGGCATCGCCTTGGCCTTGCCGCCGGAACCGCTCGGACGGTCGGCGCCGCCGTTGCCGTTGCCCAAGTGGCCCTGCAGGTCGGCTTCCTTGAAGTAGTCGCCGTCGGCCTCGTTGGTGATCTTGGCCTTGCGCACTTCGATGTCCGGCACGATGCCCTGGGCCTGGATCGAGCGGCCGTTGGGGGTGAAGTACAGCGCGGTGGTGATCTTCAGCGCCCGGTCGTTGTTCAGCGGCAGCACGGTCTGCACCGAGCCCTTGCCGAAACTGGTGGTGCCCATGACCACGGCGCGCTTCTGGTCCTGCAGGGCGCCGGCGACGATCTCCGAGGCCGAGGCGCTGCCGCCGTTGATCAGCACCACCATCGGCACCGCTTCGCTTTCGTCCTTGCCGGTGGCGGAGAAGCGCAGCTCGGAGTTGGCGATCCGACCCTTGGTGTAGACGATCAGGCCCTTGGTGATGAAGTGGTCGACCACTTCCACCGCCGCCTGCAGCACGCCGCCCGGGTTGTTGCGCAGGTCGAGGACGATGCCGTTGAGCTTCTTGCCGTTGTCCTTGCGCAGCTTGGCCAGGGCCTTGGAGACTTCCTCGCCGGTCTTGACCTGGAACTGGGTGATGCGGATGAGGCCGTAGCCGGATTCGAGCAGCTGCGCCTTGACGCTCTTGACCTGGATGACCGCGCGGGCCAGGGTCACGTCGAACGGCGTGCCGCCGTCGCGCACCAGGGTCAGGGTGATCTTCTGGCCGATCTTGCCGCGCATCTTGTCCACGGCTTCGGTCATGCTCTGGCCGCGGGTCGGCTGGCCGTTGATCTTGACGATGAAGTCGCCGGCCTGGATGCCGGCCTTGGACGCCGGGGTGTCGTCGATCGGCGACACGACCTTGATGAAGCCGTCTTCGGCGCCGACCTCGATGCCCAGGCCGCCGAATTCGCCGCTGGTGCTTTCCTGCAGTTCGGCGAAGTCTTCAGGCCCCAGATAGGCGGAATGCGGGTCGAGGTTGCTGAGCATGCCCTTGATCGCGTTCTCCAGCAGGGTCTTGTCGTCCACCGGCTCGACATAGGCGGCCTTGATCCGGTCCATGACCTCGGCGAAGGTGCGCAGCTCCTCCAGCGGCAGCGGTGCCTTGGCGGTGGCGGCGGTGCCTGCCGGAGCGACGGCCGGGGCCGGCTGGGCGGCGAACGCCAGGGGCGCGCCGATCACCAGGGCGATCGTCAGGGCCAGCGAGGTAAGGCGGGACAGATGCAGCATGTCGAACGGACTCCTGAATTAGGCGGCGCGCTTATCCTTGCGCGCGGCACCATTGCGCCGGATCACTGGGGTGACCCTGCTGACGAATTGCGAAATACAGCGCCGGCGTGTCCTGGCCGCCACTGTTGCCCACAGTGGAGATGGACTCGCCGGCCTTGACCACATCGCCCGCCGACTTGAGCAGCGTCTGGTTGTGGCCGTAAAGGCTCAGAAAACCGTTGCCGTGATCGAGGATCACCAGCAGGCCCGCACCCCGCAGCCAGTCGGCGAACACCACGCGTCCGCCGTGCACGGCATGCACCTGGCTGCCGGCGGAGGCGCTGATCATCACGCCGTCCCACTTGGTGCGGGCGTCGTCGCCGCGGGTTTCGCCGAAGCGCGCCAACAGTCGACCATCGACCGGCCACGGAAGTTTTCCCCGGGTGGCGGCAAACGGGCCGCCGAAAGTTTCGCCGCTGCTGGAGACCAACGCGCCGGGCGTCGGCCGGGCCGGCTTGCGCGGGGCATCGCTGTCGTCCGCCGCTGCCTGGGCCTCACGCAACCGCTTTTTTTCCGCTTCCTGCTGGGCGATCAGCGCTTTCTGCCGCGCTTCTTCTGCCTCTCGGGCCTGGCGGGCCAGGGTTTCCTCAATGGTTTTAAGGACTTTAGACAGGTCTGCCTGATCCTGCTCGCGGGCCGCGAGCTTCTGGTCCCGGGCCTTCACGTCGTCGTTGAGCTTGGCCAGGACCTGCTGGCGTTCCTTGCGCACCTTGTCGAGCTCGTCGCGCCGGGTGTCCAGGTCGCTCTTCTGCACCAGCAGCTGCGCTTGCTGCAGGCCGATGTCCTTTTCGACGTTGGCCAGCTGGCGCAGGGTTTCGTTGAAATTCTTCAGTTGCTCCAGGCGGGCCTGGCTCAGGTAGTCGTAATAGGTGAGGGTGCGGGCGAACTTCTCGGGGTTCTGCTGGTTGAGCAGCAGCTTGAGGTACTCCTGACGGCCGTTCTGGTAGGCCGCCCGGGCCTGGATGGCGATCAGTCGCTGCTGTTCAGTGCGCGCGCTCTGGAGTTTTTTTTTCTCCGCATCGAGCCGTTGCAGCTCGGATTCGCTTTTCTTCAGCTCTTTCTGCAGGGCGTCGACTTCTTTTTCGAGCTTGCCCATCTCGGTCTCGGTGCCCTTGAGCTCTTTCTGCACGCCGGACTTCTCTTCCTGGAGCTTGCCCAGCATTTTCTTCAGCTCGGCGATGTCCTGACGCGTGGCGTCCAACTGCTGTTGGGTTTGCGCGCGCTCGTCAGCGAAGGCCGGTTGGAGCAGGCAGGTCAGAGCGAGGGCGATCAGGAGGCGAAGCATAGGGGCGGGCGGCACCAGGGAAAGGGACGGCCTAGTATGCCCGCCCGACGCTGCAAAAAAAACGCCCAAATGGGGTTGTGTGATAACTGGAGCGGGCGTCCGGGCCGAATCCATTTCGAAAACTCCATGAACGGCTGTGGGAGCGGGCCGGCCCGCGATGGCGTCCGATCATTCAACATAGCTGTTGGCTGTCAGGTCGCCATTGCGGGCCAGCGCGCTCCCACAGGGTCTTGCGGTGTTCCGTGGCCGGGGTCAGACCAGGATCGAGGTGCCGGTCATTTCCGCCGGCTTCTCCAGGTTCAGCAGCTTGAGCATGGTCGGCGCCACGTCCGCCAGCACGCCGCCTTCGCGCACCTTGAGGTCACGCTTGCCGACATAGATGAACGGCACCGGCTCGGTGGTGTGGGCGGTGTGGGCCTGGCCGGTGGATTCGTCGGCCATCTGCTCGACGTTGCCGTGGTCGGCGGTGATCAGCGCCTCGCCGCCGACCTTCTCCAGGGCGTCGACGATGCGGCCGACGCAGGTGTCCAGGCATTCCACGGCCTTGACCGCCGCCTCGAACACGCCGCTGTGGCCGACCATGTCGCCGTTGGCGTAGTTGACCACGATCACGTCGTAGCGCTGCTGCTCGATGGCCTCGACGATGCGGTCGGTGACCTCCGGCGCGCTCATCTCAGGCTGCAGGTCGTAGGTGGCGACCTTCGGCGACGGGATCAGGATGCGTTCTTCGCCGGGGAACGGCTCTTCGCGGCCGCCGGAGAAGAAGAACGTCACGTGGGCGTACTTCTCGGTTTCGGCGATGCGCAGTTGGGTCTTGCCGTTTTTCGCCAGGTAGTCGCCCAGCACGTTGTCCAGGCTGCCGGGGGCGAAGGCCGACGGCGCAGGGATGCTGGCGGCGTATTGGGTCAACATCACGTAGCCGGCCAGTTTCGGCTGGCGGGCGCGGTCGAATTCCTTGAAGCCGTCTTCGACGAACACCCGGGACAGCTCGCGGGCGCGGTCGGCGCGGAAGTTCATGAACACCACAGCGTCGCCGTCCTCGACCTTCACCGGCTCGCCGATGGTGGTGGCCTTGACGAACTCGTCGCTCTCGCCGCGCTCGTAGGCGGCCTGCAGGCCTTCCTGGGCGGTGGCGGCGTGGAATTCGGCCTGGCCGTCGACGATCAGGTTGTAGGCGGCGGCCACGCGATCCCAGCGGTTGTCGCGGTCCATCGCGTAGTAGCGGCCGACGAGGCTGGCGATGCGGCCCTTGCCGAGGGCCTGGAAGGTCGCGTCGAGCAGTTCGATGGACGACTGGGCGCTCTTGGGCGGGGTGTCGCGGCCGTCGAGGAAGGCGTGCAGGTAGATCTTTTCGGCGCCGCGCTTGAAGGCAAGCTCAGCCATCGCCACCAGGTGGTCCTGATGGCTGTGCACGCCGCCGTCGGACAGCAGGCCCATGAAGTGCACGGCCTTGCCGGCGGCCACGGCCTTGTCCACGGCGGCGCAGATGACCGGGTTCTCGAAGAACTCGCCGTCGCGGATCGCCTTGGTCACACGGGTGAAGTCCTGGTACACCACGCGGCCGGCGCCCAGGTTCATGTGGCCGACTTCGGAGTTGCCCATCTGGCCGTCTGGCAGGCCGACGTCCATGCCGCTGCCCGAGATCAAGCCGTTCGGCACCGTGGCCCACAGGCGATCCAGCACAGGCTTCCTGGCCGCGTAGACGGCGTTGGACTCGGGGCTGTCGCTGTGACCGAAGCCGTCGAGAATCATCAGGACCAAAGGTTTGGGCGTGGTAGTCATGGAATCCACTCTGGCGAAAGTTAGAGGAAGCGATGAAAAAGGGAGTAGGAGTTTAAAGCCAAGTTCCGCCGGCGTCACCGCCGGACGGGGTTTGGCCCACCATACCGGCTGTGTATACTGGCCGACATTTTAATGCCCTGGAACCTCCTTCGATGGTTGCTCACCTGATTGAATTTGCCACTAACCACTACATTCTTGTCGGTATCTTCGTCGTACTGCTGGCATTGCTGGTCGCCCACACGATGCAGGGCGGCGGCAAGAGCCTGAGCACCGGCGAGCTGACCGCGCTGGTCAACAAGGAAGCGGGCGTGGTGGTGGATATCCGTCCGAGCAAGGAATACGCCGCCGGCCACATCGTCGGTGCCGTGAACATCCCCCAGGACAAGCTGGCCGCCCGCGTCGGCGAGCTGGAGAAGCACAAGGCCAAGACCATCATCCTGGTCGATGCCCTGGGCCAGACCGCCGGCACCCACGCCCGCGAACTGATGAAGGCCGGCTTCACCGCCGCCAAGCTGTCCGGCGGCATCTCCAGCTGGAAAGGCGACAACCTGCCGCTGGTGAAGTGACATGAGTGACGTCGTCGTCTATTCCAGCGATTACTGCCCCTACTGCTCGCGGGCCAAGCATTTGCTGGCGAGCAAAGGCGTGGCCTTCGATGAGATCAAGGTCGATGGCAAACCGCAGGTGCGCGCCGAGATGGCCCAGAAGGCGGGGCGCACGTCCGTGCCGCAGATCTGGATCGGCGGCAAGCACGTCGGCGGTTGCGACGATTTGTACGCCCTGGAGCGCGCCGGCAAGCTCGACGCGCTGCTCAAGGCCTGAACTGCTGCACGCTTCGCCGAAACAAGAACCCTAAAAGACCCGAGATCAGAAAGGATCTGAGATGACTGACCAACAGAACACTGCAGCCAGCGAAGAAGAAACCGCACCGCAATTCTCCCTGCAGCGCATCTATGTGCGCGACCTGTCCTTCGAGGCCCCGAAAAGCCCGGCGATCTTCCGCCAGCAGTGGGACCCGAGCGTCGCGCTGGATCTGAACACCCGCCAGAAGGCCCTGGAAGGCGACTTCTACGAAGTCGTGCTGACCCTGTCGGTGACCGTGAAGAACGGTGAGGAAGTGGCGTTCATCGCCGAAGTGCAGCAGGCCGGCATCTTCCTGATCAAGAACCTGGATGCGGGTTCGATGAGCCACACCCTGGGCGCGTTCTGCCCGAACATCCTGTTCCCGTACGCCCGCGAAGCCCTGGACAGCCTGGTGACCCGCGGTTCGTTCCCGGCCCTGATGCTGGCTCCGGTGAACTTCGACGCCCTGTACGCGCAGGAAGTGCAGCGCATGCAAGAAGCCGGCGAGGCTCCGACCGTTCAGTAAGCGGTCACGCAACACCCCTGTGGGAGCGGGCTTGCCTGCGAACGCGGTCTGTCAGAGGACATCGATGTCGCCTGACACGGCGCATTCGCGGGCAAGCCCGCTCCCACAATCGTTTTGAGGTGGACACAGAGGCTGTGTTCAGCCGAGCCCCTGTGGGAGCCAGCCTGCTGGCGATGGCGTCAGTGTCAGTTGAAGCCGTTCTGCCGCCACGCTTCGTAGACGGCCACCGCCACGGTGTTGGACAGGTTCAGGCTGCGGCAGCCTTCGCGCATCGGCAGGCGCAGGCGATGGCCGGCGGGCAGCGCGTCCAGCACTTCCGGCGGCAGGCCCCGGCTTTCCGGGCCGAACAGGAACGCGTCGCCCGGGGCGAACGCCACGTCGTGAAACGGCTGCGATCCCTTGGTGGTGAATGCGAACAGGCGGGGCTGGCCCAGGCTTTCCAGGCAACTGGCCAGGTCGGCATGGCGCTGCAGGGTGGCATACTCGTGGTAGTCGAGACCGGCGCGGCGCAGGCGCTTGTCGTCCATCTCGAAGCCCAGCGGTTCGATCAGATGCAGGTGGCAGCCGCTGTTGGCGCACAGCCTGATAACGTTGCCGGTGTTCGGCGGAATTTCCGGTTGGAAAAGGATGACGTGAAACATGCACGGCTCCGAAGGTAAAGATGACGCGCATTCTACGCCGCAAGCGGATCCGCGTTCGAAACTATTCCCGCGGGTGATGGGGTCGCTGGCGATCTTCGGCGTGATGGTCGGCCTGATGATCGGTCGCCTGACCACGCCGGACCCCAGCGTGCTGCAGCAGGTGGACGTGATCGACGGCGGTCTGGTGGTGTGGTTCAACAACGAGCCGAAACTGCACGGCGAAGTCGTCGATGGTTCGCTGGCGCTGCTGTTTGGCGCCGAGGGCAAACCGCAGAAGGGGCAACTCAAGCTCAACGGCAAGGACGTGAACTGGCGAACGCGCCTGAGCGACGGCGGCCTGCTGCTGACCTTGGTGGCGGCCCGGCCGCTGCAGGGCGACTGGGCCGCCAGCGAGGTCGATGACCGCTGGCGGCTGGAGATCCACTTGCGAGAGCAATAAAAGAGGGAATCCCCGGCCTGCCTGTACCAAGGTTCCCGAAAGGGGCGGGCCGGTCGCAAGGGCGACGGGCCCGGCGTAAAGAAGGAACCCCTGACCTGCCTGTATCAAGGGCCCCAAAGCGGCAGGATCCGACGCATGGGCGGTGCGGATCCGGATTAAAGAGGGGAATCCCCGGCCTGCCTGTACCAAGGTCCCCGAAACCGGGTGGGTGAATCGAATCACCTGAGAGGGTTAATGCAGGGCGCGTGCCAGGTTTTCTTCTCTTGAAACAAAATAATTGCGACAGAAGCTGAAAGCCCCGGAATCCGGGGCTTTTGCGTTTTCGGGGATGGAATTCCGGAGGTTGCCCGGCGCAAGGCAAGCGATTGGCCCTGCGCGGTTGCGGGTCAGGATGCATCGTTGCGGTGCACGCCGGGCTGAAAAGCATCGCGGGCAGTCTCGCTCCACAGGCGCATGCATTTCACCTGTGGGAGCGAGTCTGCCCGCGATTGGATTGATCGTGCAGCGAAGATCGTGAGGCTCGATCAGCCCTCATCCCCCTCGTCTTCATCCCCGCCGTCGACCTTCATCCCCAGCTCCTTGATCTTGCGCGTCAGGGTGTTGCGCCCCCAGCCCAGCAGGACGGCGGCATCGCGGCGGCGGCCGGCGGTGTGCTTGAGCGCGGTCTCGATCATGATCCGCTCGAACGCCGGCACGGCGCTGTCGAGCAGGCTCGACTGGCCCCGGGCCAGGGCCTGGTCCGCCCACTGGCGCAGGGCCTGCTCCCAGTTGGTCACCGGCGCCGAGTCCTGCGGCAGGCTCAGCAGTTCCGGCGGCAAGTCGCTGATGTGCACCTCGCGTCCGGAGGCCATCACGGTGATCCAGCGGCAGGTGTTCTCCAGTTGGCGCACGTTACCCGGCCACGGCAGGTTCTTGAGGTATTCCTCGGTTTCGTTCTTGAGCAGCTTCGGCTCCACCGCCAGTTCCTGCGCGGCGCGGCTGAGGAAGTGCCGGGCCAGGGTCGGGATGTCTTCGCGACGGTCCGACAGGCGCGGAATGTGGATGCGGATCACGTTGAGGCGGTGGAACAGGTCTTCGCGGAACTTGCCGGCGTGCACCAGGGTTTCCAGGTTCTGGTGGGTCGCGGCGATGATCCGCACGTCGACCTTGACCGGCACGTGGCCGCCGACGCGGTAGAACTCGCCGTCGGCCAGCACCCGCAGCAGGCGCGTCTGGGTGTCGGCCGGCATGTCACCGATCTCGTCGAGGAACAGCGTGCCGCCGTCGGCCTGCTCGAATCGCCCACGGCGCAGGTTGGCCGCGCCGGTGAACGCGCCTTTCTCGTGGCCGAACAGTTCGGACTCCATCAGGTCCTTGGGGATCGCCGCCATGTTCAGGGCGATGAACGGCGCGGTCGCGCGCGGGCTGTGGCGGTGCAGCGCGTGGGCCACCAGCTCCTTGCCGGTGCCGGATTCGCCGTTGATCAGCACGGTGATGTTGGAGTGGCTCAGGCGGCCGATGGCGCGGAACACCTCCTGCATCGCCGGCGCTTCGCCGATGATCTCCGGGGTGCGGGCCAGCGACGGCGCCGCTTCCAGGCCTTGCTGCTCCTGGGCGTGCTGGTTGGCGCGCTTGACCAGCGACACCGCTTCATCGACGTCGAACGGCTTGGGCAGGTATTCGAACGCGCCGCCCTGATAGGAGGCGACGGCGCTGTCCAGGTCCGAGTGGGCGGTCATGATGATGACCGGCAGGCGCGGGTGCTGCTCGCGGATCCGCGCCAGCAGGTCCAGGCCGCTGGCGCCGGGCATGCGGATGTCGGAAATGATCACGTCCGGCTGCTGGCGGGCCAGGCGGCTCATCACGCCGTCGGCGCTGTCGAAGCTCTGGGTGGTCATGCCTTCCTGTTGCAGGGCTTTTTCGAGGACCCAGCGGATAGAACGGTCGTCATCGACGATCCACACGGTTTCACTACGGCTCATGTCGATGTGGCTCCTTGTTCCAGTGGCAGAAAGATCGAGAACGTGGTGTGGCCGGGGTGGCTGTCGCACTCGATCAGGCCCTGGTGCTGGCTGATGATGTTCTGGGTGATGGCCAGGCCCAGCCCGGTGCCGTCCGGGCGGCCGCTGACCATGGGAAAGAAAAGGGTTTCCTGGAGTTCCGCCGGGATGCCGGGGCCGTTGTCGATGATCTCGATCTTGGTCACCAGGCGGTGGCGCACGTGGCCGATGGTGAACTGGCGCATGGTGCGGGTGCGCAGGGTGATGCGGCCCAGGCGCAGTTCGTTCTGGCTGCCGATGGCCTGCATGGCGTTGCGCACGATGTTCAGCACGGCCTGGATCATCTGTTCGCGGTCGATCAGGACGTCGGGAATGCTCGGGTCGTAGTCGCGCACCAGCGTGATGCAGCCCTGGCTTTCGGCCTCGACCAGCTGGCTGACCCGCTCCAGCACTTCGTGGACGTTGCACAGCGCCAGCGACGGCAGCTTGTTGGAGCCGAGCATGCGGTCCACCAGATTGCGCAGGCGGTCGGCCTCTTCGATGATCACGTTGGTGTAGTCGCGCAGGCTGTCTTCCGGCAGTTCGCGGGCCAGCAACTGGGCGGCGCCGCGGATGCCGCCGAGGGGGTTCTTGATCTCGTGGGCCAGGCCGCGCACCAGCATCTTGCTGGTTTCCTGCTTGGACAGCTGGGCCTCTTCCTTGGTGATCCGCAGCAGGCGGTCGCGGGGATGGACCTCCAGCAACAGCAGGGTCGTGCCGTTGCTCAGGATCGGCGTCACCGCGTAGTCCACCGTCAGGGTCTGGCCGGTGAGGGCGGTGAGCATCGCTTCGCGCTTGGTGAACGGATGCGCCTGCTCCACCGCCTGGCGCAGCGAGTTGAGCGCCTCGGTGGACTCGGTGAACAGCTCGCTGATGAACTGGCCATGGCTGCGCTGGCCGCTGGTGGCCAGCAGCATCTCCGCCGCCGGGTTCATGTACTCGAGGCGCAGTTCGTCGTCGAGCAGCAGCGTGGCGGTGGTCAGGTTGTCGAGCAACAAGCGATGCAGTGCGTCACTGATGGTCATGAGGACCTCTTTTGGAGCATGGCGCGCGCAGGGATAAAGCGCTGATGCGGGGAAAATGCAAAAACCAAACCAAGGCTCCGAAAAGAAGCGTCCGACGCCTGAAACGGGCGTTTGACGCTCGCTTGCGTGGCATTCCCTGCGCGTTGACGGGAAGAATCGAACCAAAATGGGTTGGAATGTGAGTAAGGTGCAGACTGTTGCACCAATATAGTGCGCAATGCGCGAGGGCGTTAGAAGAACCGCAGGAAAGGGTTTTTCGGTTCGGGGGGCTTGTCCTTGAGCGGGCACTCGGGGCGCACGCCGTAGTCGTCCTTCGCGCAGGGTTTGACCTGGCGCTTCTGCGCCAGGGATATCCGCTGCATGTGGAACGGCTGGTTGGCGGTGCGCTCGACGGTGCGTCCCTGGCCGTCGAGGATTTCCACCGACAGGTTGTGGCTGCCGCGGTCGATGTCGCTCAGCGGGAACACCGGACTGGGGCCGGGTTCGCCGGTGGCCTGGCCGTCCAGCAGCAGACGGTAGCGGTGGCCCGGTTGCAGGCCGGGTTCGCTGGTGACGCTGACGATCAGTTCGCCGGCGCTGCTGCGGATGGTCGCGTCCGGTTCGGGGATCAGCACCCGCAGCATGTCGTAGCGGAACGCCGGCGGCTCCGGCGCCGGGTTTTTCGTGCTGCTGGATGGGTTGCCGGCGGATGTGGCCGGCATGCGGTTGCTGGTGGTCAATTGAACCCGCTTGGCGTTGCCCCGCGGCTGATCGGTGTAGACCCGGTTGCCCTGGGCATCGGTGTAGGTGAACACCTCGGCCGATGCGCCGAACGCGATCAGCGTCAGGCAGAGGGCGAGCAGCGGGCGGATCATGGCTTGTGCACCCGCTGCACGGTGAAGGTCACCGGCGGGCTCTGCTGGATCACCGACTGGCCGTCGATCACCTGCACCGCGAGGCGGTGCTCGCCCCGATCCACGTTCACCAACTGCAGGGTCGGCAGGTTGCTGGGCTGGCCATAGGGTTCGTCATCGAGCAGCAGCCGCAACTGGTGCGCCGGCCTCAGGCGCGGCTTGATCAGCACGCCGACGGTGAAGGTGCCGTTGTTGGCGCGCAGGGCCTCTTCGTTGGGCAGGCCGGTCAGCTCCAGGGTTTCATACGCGCTGCGGGCGGGTTCGCGCGTGGCCGCATCCGCGGGCGGTGCGGCGGGCGGTTGGGCTCCGACCTGGTTGAGCGGCGGCAGCTCCACCGGCTGCGACGGCACGCCCTGCGGGGAATGGTCGCTGTAGACCGTGTGGCCGTTGGTGTCGGTGTACTTGTAGATCTGCGCGGCGGCGGGCAGGGCGATCAGCAGCAGGAGACAAAGGAAGGTACGACCCATGGCATCGACCGGATTCGAAAGCGATGGGGTGCAGCATAGGCCAGTCGCGGCGGTTGGCCCAATCCGGGACATGTCCTGGCGCAATTCCCTGTGGGAGCGAGCCTGCTGGAGGGTGTCGTCGGGGCAACAAAAAAGGCCTCCCGAAGGAGGCCTCTCTTGTGTCGCGCCGCGCGGGGCGGCGCCACCGGATCAGCAGCTGTAGTACAGCTCATATTCCAGTGGGTGCACGAAGGTGCGGACCTTGATTTCCTCTTCGGACTTCAGCGCGATGTAGGCGTCGATGAAGTCGTCGGAGAACACGCCGCCCTTGGTCAGGAACGCGCGGCCCTTGTCCAGCTCTTCCAGGGCTTCCTTCAGGCTGCCGCACACCTGCGGGATCTCTTTCGCCTCTTCAGGCGGCAGGTCGTACAGGTTCTTGTCGGCGGCGTCGCCTGGGTGGATCTTGTTCTGGATGCCGTCGAGGCCAGCCATCAGCAGCGCTGCGAAGGCCAGGTACGGGTTGGCGGCCGGATCCGGGAAACGGGCTTCGATACGACGGCCGCGAGGGCTGTTGACGTAAGGAATGCGGATCGAGGCGGAACGGTTGCGGGCCGAGTAGGCCAGCATCACCGGGGCTTCGAAGCCTGGCACCAGACGCTTGTAGGAGTTGGTGGCCGGGTTGGTGAAGCCGTTCAGGGCCTTACCGTGCTTGATGATGCCGCCGATGAAGTACAGGGCGGTGTCGGACAGGCCGGCATAGCCTTCGCCGGCGAAGGTGTTCTTGCCGTCTTTGGCGATGGACATGTGCACGTGCATGCCCGAGCCGTTGTCGCCGTACAGCGGCTTCGGCATGAAGGTCGCGGTGCGGCCGTAGGCGTCGGCAACGTTGTGCACGACGTATTTCAGGGTCTGAACTTCGTCAGCTTTTTTCACCAGGGTGTTGAACTTGACACCGATTTCGTTCTGGCCGGCGGTCGCCACTTCGTGGTGGTGGACTTCGACGGTCTGGCCCATTTCTTCCAGGGCGTTGCACATTGCGGTGCGGATTTCGTGGTCGTGGTCGAACGGCGGAACCGGGAAGTAGCCGCCCTTGATGCCTGGACGGTGGCCTTTGTTGCCGCCTTCCACGTCCTGGTCGGACATCCACGAGCCTTGCTCGGAGTAGATCTTGAACATCGAGCCGGAGATGTCGGACTTGAACTTCACTTCGTCGAAGATGAAGAACTCGGGCTCTGGACCTGCGAACACGGTGTCGCCGATGCCGGTGGACTTCAGGTATTCCTCGGCGCGGCGGGCGATGGCGCGCGGGTCGCGGTCGTAGCCCTGCATGGTCGAAGGTTCGATGATGTCGCACACCAGGATCAGGGTCGGCTCTTCGGTGAACGGATCCAGGACGGCGGTTTCGTCGTCCGGCATCAGGATCATGTCGGAGGCTTCGATGCCTTTCCAGCCAGCGATGGAGGAACCGTCGAACATCTTGCCGACTTCGAAGAAGTCATCTTCCAGCGCATCGCGAGCCGGCATGGTCACGTGGTGCTGAGTGCCTTTGGTGTCCGTGAAGCGCAGATCAATCCACTTGACGTCATGATCTTTGATGAGTTGAACCGACTTCGACATAGTGTCCTCCGGGTGGCTTAGGGCGGTAATGGATGCCCTTCTGTATTGGTGATGCCGGCGCGAATACTCTGCCAAGGCAACCTGCCTCACAAGGGAGCAAATTGCATGCCAGTGCCCCAGCATGGGTTTTTTGCCCCAAATTCACGCTTATAAAGGTGCAGGGCGCCGAAACGGCGAAAATCCCGCCCTCTAATGTAGCGTTGGAATCCGAAAACGACCCGTTTTGGTGCACGCAAAACCTTCTGCACATTAACTGGTTAAACCTTGAGCAATTTCCGCTATAATCCGCGCCCCACTTTTTCAGGCTGGCGTTGCGCGCGCAGTTTTCATGAAACTAATCGTAAAAGTCTTCCCCGAGATCACCATCAAGAGCCGCCCTGTCCGGATGCGTTTCATCCGCCAGCTGGCCAAGAACATCCGTGCCGTGCTCCGCGATCTGGATCCGGCCGTGGTGGTGAACGGCGTGTGGGACAACCTCGAGCTGGAAACCCGCGTCACCGATCCCAAGGCCCTGAAGGAGATGGGCGAGCGCCTGAGCTGCATGCCGGGCATCGCGCATTTCCTGCAGATCGACGAGTACCCGCTGGGCGACTTCGACGACATCGTCGAGAAGTGCAAGCAGCACTACGGCGACGCGCTGGCCGGCAAGATCTTTTCGGTGCGCTGCAAGCGCGCGGGCAAGCACCCGTTCAGCTCGATCGACGTCGAGAAGTACGTCGGCAGCCAGCTGCGCCGTCAGTGCGGCGCCGCCGGGATCGACCTGAAGAAGCCTGAAGTCGAAGTGCGCATCGAAGTGCGCGACCAACGGTTGTTCGTCATCCACGGCCAGCACAACGGCATCGGCGGCTACCCGCTCGGCGCCCTGGAGCAGACCCTGGTGCTGATGTCCGGCGGCTTCGACTCCACCGTGGCGGCCTACCAGATCATGCGCCGCGGCCTGATGGGGCACTTCTGCTTCTTCAACCTGGGCGGCCGTGCCCACGAATTGGGCGTGATGGAAGTCGCGCATTTCATCTGGAAGAAGTACGGCAGCTCGCAACGCGTGTTATTTGTCAGTGTGCCGTTCGAGGAAGTGCTGGGCGAGATCCTCGGCAAGGTCGACGACAGCCACATGGGCGTGGTGCTCAAGCGCATGATGGTGCGGGCCGCGTCGAGCATCGCCGACCGCCTGCACATCGACGCGCTGGTCACCGGCGAGGCGATCTCCCAGGTGTCGAGCCAGACCCTGCCGAACCTGTCGGTGATCGACTGCGTCACCGAGAAACTGATCCTGCGTCCGCTGATCGCCAGCCACAAGCAGGACATCATCGACACGGCCGACGCCATCGGCACCGGCGACTTCGCCCGGCACATGCCGGAGTACTGCGGGGTCATTTCGGTCAACCCGAAGACCGCCGCCAAGCGTTACCGGGTCGAGCACGAAGAGAAAGAATTCGACATGGCGGTGCTCGAGCGTGCGCTCGAGAACGCCAGGCTGGTGCCGATCGATCGGGTGATCGACGAATTGGGCCAGGACTTGCAGATCGAAGAAGTCGGCGAAGCGCTGGCCGGCCAGATCGTCCTCGACATCCGTCACCCGGATGCCGCCGAGGACGAGCCGCTGGAGCTTCCCGGCGTAGAGGTACAGACGATGCCGTTCTACGCGGTGAACGCTCGTTTCAAGGAACTGGACCCAACCCGCCAGTACCTGCTGTATTGCGACAAAGGCGTGATGAGTCGCCTGCATGCCCACCATCTGCTCAGTGAGGGGCATGCCAATGTGCGCGTTTATCGACCGAGCTAAGTGCCCGGGGCTGTTTGCCTGTGGCCTGCGTCACCGGCCCCCCGACACCGCCGTCAAGCTGTAACGGCCATGCCGGACACTACTGTCAATCGCTGCCATGACTTGTCAGCACACCGAATCCTCTGATCGAGATACACACGTGATCGAAAATCTACGCAACATCGCCATCATCGCCCACGTTGACCACGGTAAAACCACCCTGGTCGACAAACTGCTGCGCCAATCCGGCACCCTGGAGCGCAACGAGCTCAACGACGAGCGCGTGATGGACTCCAACGACCAGGAAAAAGAGCGCGGCATCACCATTCTGGCGAAGAACACCGCCATCAACTGGAACGGCTACCACATCAACATCGTGGACACCCCGGGCCACGCCGACTTCGGCGGCGAAGTAGAGCGCGTGATGTCCATGGTCGACTCCGTGCTGCTGCTGGTCGACGCCCAGGACGGCCCTATGCCGCAAACCCGCTTCGTGACCAAGAAGGCCTTCGAAGCCGGTCTGAAGCCGATCGTCGTGATCAACAAGGTCGACCGTCCGGGCGCGCGTCCTGACTGGGTCCTGGACCAGATCTTCGACCTGTTCGACAACCTCGGCGCCACCGACGAACAGCTGGACTTCAAAGTCGTCTACGCCTCGGCCCTGAACGGCATCGCCGGTCTGGACCACACCGAGATGGCCGAAGACATGACCCCGCTGTACCAGTCGATCGTCGACAACGTTCCGGCTCCGGCCGTTGACCGTGACGGTCCGTTCCAGATGCAGATCTCCGCTCTGGACTACAACAGCTTCCTGGGCGTGATCGGCGTGGGCCGCATCGCCCGTGGCCGCGTCAAGCCGAACACCCCGGTCGTCGCCATCGACACCGAAGGCAAGAAGCGCAACGGCCGCATCCTGAAGCTGATGGGTCACCACGGCCTGCACCGCGTTGACGTCGAAGAAGCCGCTGCCGGCGACATCGTCTGCATCAGCGGTTTCGACGAGCTGTTCATCTCCGACACCCTGTGCGACATGAACAACGTCGAAGCGATGAAGCCGCTGACGGTCGACGAGCCGACCGTTTCCATGACCTTCCAGGTGAACGACTCGCCGTTCTGCGGTAAAGAAGGCAAGTTCGTGACCTCCCGCAACATCAAGGAGCGTCTGGACAAAGAGCTGCTGTACAACGTTGCCCTGCGCGTTGAAGAAGGCGACTCGGCCGACAAGTTCAAGGTCTCCGGCCGTGGTGAGCTGCACCTGTCGGTTCTGATCGAAACCATGCGCCGCGAAGGCTTCGAGATGGCCGTGGGCCGTCCTGAAGTGATCATCCGCGAAGTCAACGGCACCAAGCAGGAGCCGTTCGAGAACGTGACCATCGACATCCCTGAGGAATCCCAGGGCAAGGTGATGGAAGAGATGGGCCTGCGTAAGGGCGACCTGACCAACATGGCGCCGGACGGCAAGGGCCGTGTGCGCCTGGAGTACAACATCCCGGCTCGCGGTCTGATCGGTTTCCGTAACCAGTTCCTGACCCTGACCAACGGTGCAGGCATCCTGACCTCGATCTTCGACCGCTACGACACCATGAAGTCCGGCCACATGTCCGGCCGTCTGAACGGTGTTCTGGTGTCGGTCGAGACCGGCAAGGCGCTGACCTACTCCCTGGAAACCCTGCAGGCGCGCGGCAAGCTGTTCGTCGAGCACGGCCAGGAGATCTACAACGGTCAGATCGTCGGCCTGAACAGCCGCGACAACGACCTGGGCGTCAACCCTACCAAGGGCAAGAAGCTCGACAACATGCGTGCTTCGGGCAAGGACGAAACCATCGCCCTGGTTCCGCCGGTCCGCTTCACCCTGGAACAGGCCCTGGAGTTCATCCAGGATGACGAGCTGTGCGAAGTCACGCCGAAGTCCATCCGTCTTCGCAAGAAGATCCTGGACGAAGGCGAGCGTACCCGCGCTGCCAAGAAAGCCAAGGCTTGATCATCTAGCCTGAGCTGAAACGAAAACGCCCCCGGTCGAAAGGCCGGGGGCGTTTTTGTTTGTTCGCAATTTGTGCGGTGTCTGTGTCGGCCCCATCGCTGGCAAGCCAGCTCCCACAGGGTTCGGCGGTGTTCGCGGAAATGGCAGGCCACCGCAAATCCTGTGGGAGCCAGCCTGCTGGCGATAGCGGCCGATCAGTCGCTACAGAAATCAGAACCGCTCGATGTTGCGCGACTGCCGCTCGCGCTCCACTTCCTTGGGCTTGTACGCGCAGTAGCCCGGGCGCGGGCCGATCTTGGGGTGGTTGCGGCAGGTGTCCGGGCGCTTGTCATAAATGGTGCACAGCCGGCTCTTACGATCCAGGTAATAGCAGTCGTTGTTGCTCATGCGCTGGAGAGTGAAGATCCCCGACTTCTGGTTGAAGCGCTCGACCAGCCCTTCCTTCTGCAGACGCTTGGCGATGTTCTTCGGCGGCTCGCCCAGCTCGAACTCGTCGACCACGCCGATGCGCACCAGATCCTTGATCTTGACCTCGACCGGCAGCGTGCAGCAGCTCGACACGCAGGAGCCGCACATCGGCGCCGAATATTTGGCCCAGGTCTCGAGACGGTCGATCTCGGCGGCGGCGATCAGGTTGGGCTTCATCATCGGTGTTTACCAGGCGTAGGCATCAGGGCGCGCGATCATACCGGGAGCGGTGGATTTTTGAACAACCTTTCGCCGGTTTTTTATCGGGCAGCGCCGTTGTCGCAGCGGTTCGGCACGGCCCCTGCATCGGATGCGTCGCGCGTTCGACGATTGCCAGCACCGGAAAAACAGCCGAACCAGAGCCGCCGCCGTCGGTCAGACCGACTAGGCTCTGACCATTCCCCGCTCGCCCGAGGTCCTATCGATGACTCAAGAACCGCTAGTTCGCGAAGCTGAAGTGGCCGCATTCCGCGACGCCGTCCTGACCAAGCTCACCTATGCGGTGGGCAAAGACCCGGATCACGCCTTCGACCACGACTGGTTCGAAGCCATCGCCCTGGCGGCGCGCGATCACATGGTCGAGCACTGGATGGACCACACCCGGCAGATCTACCGCAAGGGCCAGAAGCGGGTGTACTACCTCTCGCTGGAATTCCTCATCGGCCGCCTGCTGTACGACAGCCTGAGCAACCTCGGCCTGCTCGACGTGGCCCGCGAGGCGCTGACGGAACTGGGCGTGGACCTGGAGCGCATCCGTATCCTGGAGCCCGACGCGGCGCTGGGCAACGGCGGCCTCGGGCGGCTGGCGGCGTGCTTCATGGAGAGCATGTCGACCCTGGGCATCGCCGGCCACGGCTACGGCATCCGCTACGAGCACGGCCTGTTCCGCCAGGCCATCGTCGACGGCTGGCAGCAGGAGCAGACCGAGCATTGGCTGGACTTCGGCAACCCGTGGGAGTTCGAACGGCCGGAAGTCGTCTACTCCATCGGTTTCGGCGGCAGCGTGGCCACGGTCACCGACGCGAGCGGCAAGGCCAAGCAGGTCTGGTCGCCGTCGGAGACCGTGCGGGCCATCGCCTACGACACCCCGGTGGTCGGCTGGCGCGGGGCCAGCGTCAACACCCTGCGCCTGTGGCGGGCGCGAGCCATGGAAGACCTGCACCTGGAGCGCTTCAACGCCGGCGACCACCTGGGCGCGGTGGCCGAAGTGGCCCGGGCCGAAAGCATCTCCCGGGTGCTTTACCCGGCCGACAGCACCGAAGCGGGGCAGGAACTGCGCCTGCGCCAGGAATACTTTTTCGTCACCGCCTCGCTGCAGGACCTGCTGCGGCGTCACCGCAACATGCACACCTCGGTGCTGACGCTCGGCGATCACGCCTCGATCCAGCTCAACGACACCCACCCCTCGATCGCCGTCGCCGAACTGATGCGCCTGCTGGTGGACGTCTATGACGTGGCGTGGGACGCGGCGTGGCAAGTCACGGTCGAGACCCTGTCGTACACCAACCACACGCTGCTGCCCGAAGCGCTGGAGACCTGGCCGGTGGGCCTGATGGAGCGCATGCTGCCCCGGCATATGCAGATCATCTACCTGATCAACGCCCAGCACATCGATTCGATCCGGGCCAAGGGCATCCACGACTTCGACGTGCTGCGGGCGGTGTCGCTGATCGAGGAGGACAACGGCCGGCGGGTGCGCATGGGCAACCTGGCGTTCCTCGGCTCCCACAGCGTCAACGGCGTGTCCGGGCTGCACACCCAACTGATGCGCAAGACGGTGTTCGCCGAGCTGCACAAGCTGTATCCGCAACGGATCAACAACAAGACCAACGGCATCACCTTCCGCCGCTGGCTGTACCAGGCCAACCCGGAGCTGACCTCGATGCTGGTCGACGCCCTCGGCCCGCAGGTGCTGGACAACCCCGAGGAGCGCCTGCTCGACCTTGAGCCGTTCGCCGAGAAGGCTGCGTTCCGCAAGGCCTTCGCCGAGCAGCGGCTGCACAGCAAGAAAGCCCTGGCCTACCTGATTCACGAACGGCTGGGGGTCGCGGTGAACCCGGCGGCGATGTTCGACGTGCAGGTCAAGCGGATCCACGAGTACAAGCGCCAGTTGCTCAACCTGATGCACACCGTCGCGCTGTACCAGGCGATCCGCGCCGAACCTGAGGTCGACTGGGTGCCGCGGGTGAAGATCTTCGCCGGCAAGGCCGCGGCGAGCTACCACCAGGCCAAGCTGATCATCAAGCTGACCAACGACATCGCCCGGGTGGTGAACAACGACCCGACCGTGCGCGGCCTGCTGAAAGTGGTGTTCCTGCCCAACTACAACGTCAGCCTGGCGGAGAGCATCATCCCGGCGGCGGACCTGTCGGAGCAGATCTCCACCGCCGGCTTCGAGGCCTCGGGCACCAGCAACATGAAGTTCGGCCTCAACGGCGCGCTGACCATCGGCACCCTGGACGGCGCCAACGTGGAGATGTGCGAACGCATCGGCGCCGAGCACATGTTCATCTTCGGCCTGAGCGCCCAGCAGGTCGAGGCGCGCAAGCAGAACCACGAGTTCAGCGCCGTGCCGGACATCGCCGCGTCCCACCGCCTGAACGACGTGCTGCAGGCGATCCGCGGGGGGGTGTTCTCGCCGGACGACACCTCGCGCTACACCGGGCTGATCGACTCGCTGGTGGACTACGACCGTTTCCTGGTCTGCGCCGACTTCGATGCGTACTGGGAAGCGCAGCGGCGGGTCGAGGCGCTTTGGCACGACGCCGACAACTGGTGGCGCTCGGCGGTGCTGAACACGGCGCGGATGGGCTGGTTCTCGTCCGACCGCACCATCCGCGAATACGCCACGGACATCTGGAAAGCGCTGGAATAGCTTTTCGCGGGAATTGTGCGCAAGGCCCGGCGTTCGCCGGGCCGGGTCGATATACTGGGCGCCGTTTCAAAGGCAGTCCCGGGTCTTGCGGTTTCCCCTGCGGGGGTGAATTGCTGCCTAGACTGACTGGACTGCCGCATTCGCCCCGTGCCGGGGCCGCTTAGGGATATCGACCATGCAATGGATGTTCATGTTGATCGGGCTGGTGCTCGGCTGGCTGGCCGACGAGTCGTTCAGCGACGCGCTGCTGGGCGCGCTGCTGGGGCTGGGGATCGGCCAGGCGATCCGCATCGCCCGACTCGGCGCGCAGGCGGCGCAGCAGCAACGGCAACTTGAACAGGCCAACGCGGCGCTGCAGGCCGTGGAGCAGCGGCTGTTCCGGCTGGAGGGGGCTCCGGCCCAGGCCGTGCCCCCATTCAGCGAAGCCCCGGCCGATGAGGCCGCTGCGCAACCGGTCGCCGGGGCGCAGGCCGCGTCAGAACTTCAACCTGAGCCCCGACCTGAGCCTCGATTCGCGCCTCAGTCCGAACCCCGGCCGGTGCCCGAACTGGTCTGGGAACTGCCGCCTGAGCTTGAGCCCGTTCCTGTCGTCAGCCCAACGCTGGCGCAGGACGCCTGGCGCGCCGAAGCCGCCCCGTCCGAACCGCCAGCCCCTGCCGAGCCCCGTGGGCCGAACCTGATCGAGCGCGCCATCGGCGCCGCCCGCAACTGGCTGTTCGGCGGCAACACCGTGCTGCGGGTCGGCGTGGTGCTGCTGTTCTTCGGCCTGGCGTTCCTGTTGCGCTACGCCACCGAAGGCGTGGTGGTGCCGGTGGAGTTGCGTTACGCCGGGGTCGCGGCGTCCGCCTTGGGCCTGCTGGCGCTGGGCTGGTGGCTGCGGCGGCGCAACAGCGGCTATGCGCTGATGCTGCAAGGCACCGGGATCGCGGTGCTGTACCTGACGGTGTTCGCGGCGATGCGCCTGCATCCGTTGCTCGATCCGTCCGCGGCACTGGGCCTGCTGGTGGCGGTCACGGTGTTTTCCGCGATCCTGGCGATCACCCAGGATGCGCTGGCCCTGGCCGCCGTGGCGGCGCTCGGCGGTTTCGCCGCGCCGATCCTCACTTCCACCGGCGCCGGCAACCACGTCGCGCTGTTCAGCTATTTCGCCCTGCTCAACGCCGGCATCCTCGCCATCGCCTGGTTCAAGGCCTGGCGCCTGCTCAACCTGATCGGCTTCGTCGGCACCTTCGGCATTGGTTTCGCCTGGGGCGCCCGTTCATACACGCCGGAACTGCTGTGGAGCACCGAGCCGTTCCTGGTGCTGTTCTTCCTGATGTACCTGGCCATCGGCCTGCTGTTCGCCCGGCGCAAATTGCTGGACCTGCCGGACGCTCCGGCGGACGGCGACCGTGCGGCGCTGCTGCACTGGTCGGCGCGCAAGGGCGACTACGTCGACGGCACGATGCTGTTCGGCCCGCCCCTGGTGGGCTTCGGGCTGCAGCTGGCGCTGGTGCAGCACCTGGAGTTCGCCGCCGCGTTCAGCGCCCTGGCGCTGGGGCTGATCTACCTGCTGCTGGCCCGTGCACTGATGGGCGGCCGGGCGCTGCTGCTCGGGGAAACCTGCCTGGCGCTGGGCGTGATCTTCGCCAGCCTGGCGATTCCGCTGGGGCTGGATGCGCGCTGGACGTCCGCCGCCTGGGCGGTGGAAGGCGCGGGGATCTTCTGGCTGGGCCTGCGCCAGCAGCGGTTGCTGGCGCGGGGCTTTGCGCTGTTGCTGCAATTGGGTTCGGCGCTGGCGTTCCTCAGCGGGCTGCGCGCCGGTGAAGCCAGCCTGATCGACGGCGCGCCGCTGGGGGCGTTGATGCTCGGCCTGGCGCTGCTGTTCAGTTTCCATCAATTGCGCCAGGCCCCGGCGCCACAGACGCAGCCGTGGGAACGCTACGGCTTGCCGGTGCTGGCGTGCCTGGGCCTGACGTTCCTTTATCTGTTGGCGCCGCTGTTCTTCTTCGCCCACGGCACCGCGATCAGCTGGGCGCTGGCCGGGCTGGCGACGCTGTTCGTCGGCCTGCGCCTGCAATCGCGCACCTTCCTGTTCACCGCGTTCGCCGTGCAGCTGCTGGGCGGCGCACTGTTCCTGCTGCGCCTGCAAGGGGCCGGGGAAGACTCGGCGGCGGTGTTCAGCGCCGGCTGGAGCGGGCTGCTCGGCGCCTCGCTGATCGGGCTGGCGCTGATCGCCGGCATGCTGCTGGCGGCCCGGGACGACATGGTGCGCAGTGACGTGCGTCTGCTCCAGGGGCTGTCGGTGGTGCTGCTGGCGGGGCTGGTGCTGATCAACCTGGCGGTGCTGTTCGTCCTGCCGTGGCAGACGGCGAGCGCGGTGTGGGCGGCCAGCGGTCTGCTGATCATCTGGCTGAGCCTGTACCTGCGCCAGCCGGTGAGTTTCGTGTTCGGCCTGCTGTTGCAGGTGATCGGCGGGGCGGCGTTCCTGCTGGCCGGTCCCCAGTGGCTCGGGCCGCTGTCCGGCGAGGGCCTCAAGCCGCTGGCCCATGGCGGGTTCTGGACGCCGCTGGTGCTGGGCGTGGCCGCGCTGGTCGGCGCCTGGCGCCTGCAACTGGGCAATCACGCCTCGGCGTTCGACCGCTTGAGCCTGCATCGTCTGTCCGAGGTGTTGCTGGTGTGGGGCGCCGCCTGGTGGGCATTGGCTTGGGTCAGCGAAGTGCTGCGCTTTGCGCCGTTGCCTCTGCAGGCGACGCTGTTGCTGGCGGTGGCGGCGTTGAGCGTCGGTGTGTGGACGCTGCTGGCCGTGCGGTTGAAATGGCCGGCGCTGGGGTTGGTCTGCACCTTGCTGACGCCGGCGGCGGGTCTGGTGCTGCTCGCGGCCTGGCATTCGCGCTACCACCCGGCAGCGGAGTTCGGCTGGCTGGCCTGGGCGCTGGTGTTCGCCGTGCATTTCTTCAGCCTGCGGCGCCTGGCGCCGAGCCTGCCGGCCCGGGCCCTGAGCACGGCCCACGTGCTCGGTTGCTGGCTGTTGATCGGCGTGCTGGCGTTGGAGCTGCGCTACGGCCTGCTGCTGTTGTCCGAGCAGTACAACGCCTGGCGCTGGCTGGGCTGGGCGATCCTGCCGAGCCTGTACTTGCTGCTGATGGCGGCTCCGCGCGACTGGCCGTGGCCGGTGGCGGCGTTCCCCCGCGAGTACCGCGTGTACGCGGCGGCGCCGCTGGCGGCGCTGATGCTCGGCTGGTTCTGGCTGGCCAACGGGGTGAGCGACGGCAACGCCGAACCGCTGCCTTACGTGCCGCTGCTCAACCCGCTGGAGCTGGGCCTGCTGTTTGCGCTGTTCGGCGTCTACGTCTGGTCGCGCAGCGCCGTCGAGCGTCTGGCGATCCGCAAGGACTACGCCAGCCTCGCCGCGCAGGCGGTCGCCGGGGTGTCGCTGTTCGCCTTCGGCACGGCGCTGGTGACCCGCGCCGCCCACCATTGGGCCAGGATCCCTTTCGAGCTGGATCTGCTGCTCGAATCGATGCTGGTGCAGGCAGGCCTGTCCATCGTCTGGACGCTGATGGCGCTGGCTCTGATGATCGGCGGGCACCTGCGCCATCGCCGCGAGGTGTGGCTGATCGGCGCGGCGCTGATCGCGCTGGTGGTGGCCAAACTGATTTTCGTCGAATTGAGCAACCGTGGCGGACTGGCCCGGATCGTCTCGTTCATTGGCGTCGGCGTGTTGCTGCTGGTGGTGGGCTATTTCGCCCCGTTGCCGCCCAAGCGCGCCGAGGCCGCACCGGCGGCGGACAAGCCTGCGCCGGAAACCGAAGGAGTGTCGTCTTGAGTCGCAAGCTAAATCTGGGGTGGCTGATGCTGGGCGTGGCCATGACGGTCGGCGCCCAGGAAAAACCGGCGGACTTCGCCGTGCAGATCCCGTTGGCGGTCACCGGTGACGGACCGTGGTATCGCCTCGAGTTGCCGTTGAGCGCGCAATTGCAGGCGCGCCAGACCGACCTCAGCGATCTGCGGGTGTTCAACGCCGCCGGCGAGCCGCAGGCCTACGCCCTGGCCCGTGAATCGGCGCAGACCCGCGACGACGGCCAGTTGCACGACGTGAAGTGGTTCCCGCTGTACGACGCCGCCGACGCCCAGGAACGCGCGCCGAACGTGCGCATCCAGTCCACCACCAGCGGCACGCTGGTCGAGGTGCAGCCGTCCAGCCATCTGGAGGCGGGCGAAGAAACCCTGCGTGGCTGGTTGCTCGACGCCAGCGCGGTCAAGGCGCCGCTGCAGCAACTGATCCTCGACTGGAGCAGCGAGCGGGACGGCTTCCAGCGCTTTTCCATCGAAGCCAGCGACGATCTGCAGCATTGGCGCCCGTGGGGCGAGGGGCAGGTGGCGCGGTTGACCTTTGCCGACGAGCAGGTCGAACAGCACGAAGTGGCCCTGCCGGGCCAGAACGCCCGTTACCTGCGCCTGTTGTGGGATTCGCCGGCCTCGGCGCCGGCCCTCACGGCGGCCCAGCTCAAGAGCAGCGACCCGCGCCAGGTGCCGCTGCCGTTGGTCTGGTCGCAGGCGCTGGCCGGCACCCGCGGCAAGGCCGGCGAGTACACCTGGCAGTTGCCGATGGGGCTGAACGTCGAGCGGGTGCAGATCGAACTCAAACAGGCCAACAGCCTGGCGCCGGTGACGCTGGCCGGGCGCCGCGAAACCAGCCTGCCGTGGCAGACGCTGACCGGCGGTTTGCTCTACCGCCTGACCCAGAACGGCCAGGACGTGGTGCAGAACGAATTGCAGCTGTACGGGCAGACCGTCCAGCAACTCAGGCTGACGGTCGACGAGCGCGGCGGCGGTCTGGGTGAGCAGGCGCCGAGCCTCAAGTACGCGGTGCGCGCCACCCAAGTGATCTTCCTGGCCCGGGGCGAAGGCCCCTACAGCCTGGCGCTGGGCAATGCCGGCGTGAAGACCGCGAACCTGCCGCTGTCCACGCTGATCCCTGATTTCACTCCGGCGAAACTGGCGGCGCTGGGCAAGGCCACGGTGCAGGGCGAGGCGCTCGCGACCCGGACATCGACCGCCACCACCGCGGCGACGGCGGACACCAACTGGAAAAAGTTCGGGCTGTGGGCGGTGCTGCTGCTCAGCGTGCTGTTCCTGGGGGCGATGGCGTTCAGCCTGTTGCGCAAGCCGCCGGCCAAGTCCTGAGGTTGGCCGGTGCTGGGCGCCGGATCGCGGGCAAGCCCGCTCCCACAGGAAGCGGCGGTGTTCACTGGATTTGTGTCCACCGAAGATCCCTTGTGGGAGCGAGCCTGCTCGCGATGACGGCGGTATGGCCGACAGGAATCTCGGCCCGGTCGCGAAAACCGAGCCGCCGCCCGTCCCGTTTTCAATCTACGCTCAACCTCGTGCCTGAACTCTGTCCCGCCAATCCCGTCAGATGGCAGGAATTGCCCCGACGCACGTTTACGGGCGTCACCGCTCGCTAGGTTTCCAGACTCCCTGTAAACTGCGCGGGTTTTTCAGCCCCCCATTCCACCGGAGCCGTCCATGTCCCGCGTTACCCTGAGTCGCTATTTGATTGAGCAGACCCGCAGCAACAATACCCCTGCCGATCTGCGCTTCCTGATCGAAGTGGTGGCGCGTGCCTGCAAGGAAATCAGCCACGCCGTGTCCAAAGGCGCCCTCGGCGGCGTGCTGGGCAGCATGGGCACCGAGAACGTCCAGGGCGAAGTGCAGAAGAAGCTGGACGTGCTGTCCAACGAAATCCTGCTCGAAGCCAACGAGTGGGGCGGCCACCTGGCCGGCATGGCGTCCGAAGAGATGGACAATGCCTACCAGATCCCGGGCAAGTATCCTAAAGGCGCCTACCTGCTGGTGTTCGACCCGCTGGACGGTTCGTCGAACATCGACATCAACGCCCCGGTCGGCACCATCTTCTCGGTGCTGCGCTGCCCGAACGAATACCTGAGCCAGAACGAAAGCCTGAACGAGAAGGCCTTCCTGCAGCCGGGCACCCAACAGGTGGCTGCCGGCTACGCGATCTACGGCCCGCAGACCATGCTGGTGCTGACCCTGGGCGACGGCGTCAAGGGCTTTACCCTGGACCGTGAGATGGGCAGCTTCGTGCTGACCCACGAAAACATCACCATCCCTGAAAGCACTCAGGAATTTGCCATCAACATGTCCAACCAGCGTCACTGGGAAGCTCCGGTGCAGCGCTACGTTGAGGAACTGCTGGCCGGCGAAGAAGGCCCGCTGAAGAAGAACTACAACATGCGCTGGGTGGCAGCGATGGTCGCCGACGTGCACCGCATCCTGACCCGCGGCGGCCTGTTCATGTACCCGCGCGACAGCCGCGAGCCGTCCAAGCCGGGCAAGCTGCGCCTGATGTACGAAGCCAACCCGATGTCGTTCCTGGTGGAACAGGCGGGCGGCGCGTCCACCGACGGCCATCAGCGCATCCTCGACATTCAGCCTGAAGGCCTGCACCAGCGCGTGGCGGTGTTCCTCGGCTCGAAGGAAGAAGTCGAACGCGCCACGGCCTACCACAAGGCCTGACCCATGGACGCGCCCTGGCAGCCGTTGCTCGATTGGTGGTTCGGCCATGCCGGATCGGCGAGCGCAACATCGGCGCAAAAGGGCGCGTTGTGGTTCGGCAAACGCGACAGCCAAGACCTCGAAGCGCGAGAGCGTTTCGGGGTCTTTGTCGATCAGGCCCTGGCCGGCGGCTTGACCGGGTGGACGCAATGTCCCGAAGGTTGGCTGGCCGTGGTGCTGCTGCTCGATCAGTTGCCGCGCATGATCTATCGCGACACGCCCCAAGCGTTCTCCGGGGATGCCCGCGCTCAGAAGTTGGTTGCCCAGGGCATTACGGCGGATTTCGACCGGCAACTGAAGCCGATCCAGCGGGTGTTCATCTACCTGGTGTTCGAGCACTGCGAAAACCTTGCGGTGCAGAACGAGGCCGTCTCGAGGTTCATGGCGCTGACGGACGAACAGCCGCAGGCCGAGCGTGCGGTGTTTGCCGACAATCTGGACTATGCCGAACGGCACCGGAAGGTCATCGCCCGGTTCGGGCGGTTCCCGCACCGCAATGCGGTGTTGGGGCGGGAGTCGACGGCTGAGGAGTTGGCGTTTCTTTCGACGCCGGGTTCAAGCTTCTGAATCCGCTTCAAGGCCTCTGACGCCATCGTCGGATCGACGCCCGGAGCCAGGCCGCTCCCACAGGTTCCTGGGATGAACACTCATTGTGTATGCACCCGATAAACCGGTGGGAGCTGGCTTGCCGGCGATGGCGGTGGCGCCGCGCCTCAGATGCGGAAACTGCCCACCAGATGCTTCAAGCGCGCCGCCTGTTGCTCAAGATCGGAGCACGCGCGCAACGTCGCTTGCAGGTTCTCCACCCCTTCCTGGTTCAGCATGTTGATCTCGCTGATGTCGACGTTGATCGACTCCACCACGGCGGTCTGCTCTTCGGTGGCGGTGGCCACCGACTGGTTCATGCCGTCGATCTCGCCGATGCGCTGGGTCACGCTGCCCAGGCGCTCGCCGGCCTGGTTGGCGATGCCCACGCTGCTTTCGCTCTGGCGCTGGCTGTCGGTCATGATGGTGACCGCCTGACGGGCGCCGACCTGCAGCTCTTCGATCATCTTCTGCACTTGCTGCGCCGAGTCCTGGGTGCGGTGCGCCAGGTTGCGCACTTCGTCGGCCACCACGGCGAAACCGCGGCCCGCTTCGCCGGCCCGGGCGGCTTCGATGGCGGCGTTGAGGGCCAGCAGGTTGGTCTGCTGGGAGATGCTGGTGATCACCTCCAGGATCTGGCCGATGTTCACCGTGTGGCTGTTCAGGGTCTCGATGTTGCCGCAGGAATCGCTGATCTGCGCCGACAGCTGCTGCATCGCGTGGATGGTCTTGTCCACCACTTGCTGGCCGTCTTCGGCCTGGCTGCGCGCTTCGCTGGAGTGCTGCGAGGCGAGGGCGGCGTTCTGCGCGATCTCCTGGGCGGCGGCGCCCAGTTGGTTGATCGCCGCGGCCACGCTGTTGGTGCGCGAGGCCTGCTGGTCGGAGTTGTGCATCGACGAGTTGGAGGCCGCGACCACCCGCAGGGCGACTTCGTTGACTTGGCCGGTGGCCGAGGACACTTCACGGATCGAGGTGTGGATGCGCTCCACGAAACGGTTGAACGACAGGCCCAGGGCGCCGAACTCGTCGTGGCCGTGGATGGTCAGGCGCTTGGTCAGGTCGCCTTCGCCTTCGGCGATGTCGTGCATGGCGCGGCCCATGGTCAGCAGCGGCTGCATCAGGACGCGGATCAGCATGCCGAGCAGGGCGATGATGATCACCACCGCGATCACCATGGCGATCAGCGCCGAGGTGCGGAATTCGCTGAGCATCGAGAACGCGGTGTCCTTGTCCAGCACCAGCGCCACGTACCAGTCGGCCGACGGCACGCCGTTGACGTGGGTGAACGAGATCAGCTGGGTCTTGCCGTCGGCCTCGACTTCCTTCAGGCCGGGGCTGACGCTCGGCGCGCCGTCGGGATAGGCGTCGGACAGGCTCTTGAGCACCAGTTTGCTGTCCGGGTGGATCAGGATCTTGCCTTCGCGGCTGACGATGAACGCGTGGCCGTGGCCGCCGAAGTTCAGCGAGTTGATGATCGCGCTGATGCTGGACAGGTCGATGTCGGCGCCGGCCACACCGATCATCTGGCCCTGGCGCTGCACCGGGGTGGCGACGGTGATCACCAGCTTGCCCGACGAGGCGGCGATGTAGGGCTCGGTGACGATGGTCTGCTGGGCGGCGTTGGCCGCCTTGTACCAGCCGCGGGCGCGGGGGTCGTAGTCCGGTGCGCGGTTGCCGGCCGGCACCGAGAACATCACGCCGTCGGCGCCGCCGAAGTAGCTGAGCTGGAAATTGCCGGTGTAGGCGGGCAGGTCGATGATGCGCTTGAGGCTGGCCGGGGCGTTGCCGTCGGCGACGATCTGCTGGGACAGCGATTGCAGCAGCTGGATGCGGCTCTCCAGCCAGGTCTGGATGTTGCTGGTGGTCAGGCTGCCCAGTTCCTGCATCGACGCTTCGGTGCTGCTGCGCAGGGTTTCGCGCTGGCGATAGTCGTTGAACAAAATGAAACAGGCGAACGCAACGGCCACCACGAGGGCGGCAGCCAACAAGATCTTGTGGCTGAATTTCATGTTTCTGGTCATTAAATGAGCTACCGCGGAGGGCTGGTCAAGAAGGGGCGGCAATTTGCCACAGTCTCGGGCTTTGCGCTGCTCTTATTTCGACTGCTGCGCGTCAAAGATTAGGCCGTTTTGGCGAAAGGCGACGAAAGGCCCAATGGCCTTACAAAGTGTCTGATTTATCGGCAAAAGGCAGACGGGCGGGGCAACAAATAGCCTGTCCGGGAGGGAACCCGACAGGGGTTTTCTCTTCTAAGCTTCTGGTTGGCGCCAGGCCATCCCCCTTCCGCTCCAGGAGTTACACATGTCGCTGCGTTCTATCGCCTTGCTGTCGTTTTGCGTGCTGTTGGCCGCCTGCAGCAAGATCAATCAGGAAAACTACTCGAAGCTTTCGACCGGGATGGCCAAGGCCGAGGTGGAGACCCTGCTCGGCAAACCCACCGATTGCGCGGGTGCGCTCGGCATGTCCAGTTGCACCTGGGGCGACGAAAAGAGCTTTATCAGCGTGCAGTACGCCGGTGACAAAGTGTTGATGTTTTCCGGCCAAGGCCTGAAGTGAACCGGGGCCGCGCGCCCACGGGAGAAAAACAATGAAGCGGTTATTGCTTGTCCTTTTCGCCGGCCTGGTATTGGCCGGCTGCGCCACCACCGGTGAAGATCCGCTGGCGCCCAAGACAGTCCACAGCGTCAACCTCAAGCGCTACCAGGGCACCTGGTACGAGCTGGCGCGTCTGCCGATGTACTTCCAGCGCAACTGCGCGCAGTCCGAAGCCCGTTACACCCTCCAGCCCGACGGCAACCTCGCGGTGCTCAACCGCTGCCTGACGGAAGACTGGCAGTGGGAAGAGGCCAAGGGCACGGCCTATCCCCAGGTGCCGGGCAAGACCGACAAGCTGTGGGTCGAGTTCGATACGTGGTTCTCGCGGCTGATCCCGGGCACCGCCAAGGGCCAGTACTGGGTGCTGTACGTCAGCGATGACTACAAGACCGCCATCGTCGGCGACCCGAGCCGGCGTTACCTGTGGCTGCTGTCCCGCACGCCGACGGTCAACGGTGTGGTGCGCGAAGAGTTGCTGAGCAAGGCGCGCCAGCAGGGTTACGACACCACAAGGCTGATCTGGCGCACCTCGGACCGGCAGATGGCCAAGACTTCCAACTGACCGTCACCGCAAAACCGTTGTGGGAGCCAGCTTGCTGGCTCCCACAATTTTGATCGGCGTCAGCCCAGGAGCTCGCGCAGCACCTGGGTGAACGCCCGGGCGCTGTCCTCTTCTGCGGCATGCCGCCCGCCGCGTACCACCCACTGGCCGTTCACCATGACGTCGCACACCTGACGGTCGCCGCCGGCGAACAGCCAACGGTTGAGGATGCCGTCGCCCTGGGCGGTCGCCAGATACGGATCGTTGCCGTCGAGGGTGATCCAGTCGGCGCGCTTGCCGACCTCCAGCGCGCCGATCGGCTGGCCCAGCGCCTGGGCGCCGCCGTCCAGCGCCGCGTCGTACAGGGTGCGGCCGACCATCGGCTGATCCGCGCCGTACAGGCGGTTGCGCCGCTGGTCGCGCAGGCGCTGGCCGTATTCCAGCCAACGCAGCTCTTCCACCACGCTCAACGACACATGGCTGTCGGAACCGATGCCCATGCGCCCGCCCTGGGCGAGAAAATCCACTGCCGGGAAGATCCCGTCGCCGAGGTTGGCTTCGGTGGTCAGGCACAGGCCGGCGATGGCGCGGCTCTTGGCCATCAGCGTGACTTCGTCCGGATCGGCGTGGGTCGCATGCACCAGGCACCAGCGCGAGTCGACCTCGACGTTCTCGTACAGCCACTGCAACGGGCGGCGGCCGCTCCAGCTCAGGCAGTCGTCGACTTCCTTCTGCTGTTCGGCGATGTGGATGTGCACCGGACACTGTTTGTCGCTGGCCGCCAGCACGTCGCTGATCTGCTGCGGGGTGACCGCGCGCAACGAGTGGAAACACAGGCCCAGCGACTGCGCCTTCTGCTGGGCCAGCACCGGTTGCAGGCGCGCCTGCAGGTCGAGGTAGGCGTCGGTGCCGTTGATGAAGCGGCGCTGGCCGTCGTTCGGGGCCTGGCCGCCGAAGCCGGAATGGCTGTAGAGCACCGGCAGCAGGGTCAGGCCGATGCCGGCGGCGCCGGCGGCCTGGCTGATGCGCAAGGCCAGTTCGGCCGGGTCGGCGTAAGGCCGGCCGCTGGTGTCGTGGTGCACGTAATGGAATTCGGCCACCGAGGTGTAGCCGGCCTTGAGCATTTCGATGTACAGCTGGCGGGCGATGACGCCGAGTTGCTCCGGCGTGATTTTTCCGACGAGCCGGTACATCAGGTCGCGCCAGGTCCAGAAACTGTCGTTCGGATTTCCGGCCACTTCCGCCAGGCCGGCCATCGCCCGCTGGAAGGCGTGGGAGTGCAGGTTCGGCATGCCCGGCAGCAGCGGACCGCCCAGCCGTTCGGCGCCGTCTGCGGTGGAATCGGCCTGGACACTGGTCAGCACGCCATCGGCGTTGACCTCAAGACGTACATTGTTGGCCCATCCACTAGGCAGCAGCGCGCGTTCGGCAAAGAAGGCGGACATGGTTCAGCACCCCATCGTGTGTTATTTGTATATACATATACAGACGTTTGCCTGCCCGGTAAACTCCGGCAAGCTAGCAACTTTCACCAGACGAACAGGGATCCACCGTGCCGACTCCGCCACCCGTCTCTCCGTTGGCCGCGAACATGGGCGACAGTCCGGCGCCCTTGTACGCCCGCGTCAAACAGATGATCACCCAGCAGATCGACAGCGGTAACTGGCCGCCGCACTACCGCGTGCCGTCGGAAAGCGAGCTGGTCAGCCAGCTGGGCTTCAGCCGCATGACCATCAACCGCGCCTTGCGCGAGATGACCGCCGACGGCCTGCTGGTGCGCATGCAAGGCGTCGGCACGTTCGTCGCCGAGCCCAAGAGTCAGTCCGCGCTGTTCGAAGTGCACAACATCGCCGACGAGATCGCGTCCCGCGGCCACCGCCACACGTGCCAGGTCATCGTCCTCGAAGAGGAGGCCGCCGGCTCCGAGCGGGCGCTGGCCCTGGACATGCGCGAAGGGCAGAAGGTGTTCCACTCGCTGATCGTGCATTACGAAAACGACATCCCGGTGCAGATCGAGGACCGTTTCGTCAACGCGCTGGTGGCGCCGGAGTACCTCAAGCAGGACTTCACCCAGCAGACGCCTTACGCCTACCTGAACCAGGTCGCGCCGCTGACCGAAGGCGAGCACGTGGTCGAGGCGATCCTGGCCGAGCCGTCCGAATGCAAGCTGCTGCAGATCGAGAAGGGCGAACCCTGCCTGCTGATCCGCCGCCGCACCTGGTCGGGCCGTCAGCCGGTGACTGCGGCGCGCCTGATCCATCCCGGTTCCCGTCACAGTCTGGAAGGTCGGTTCCACAAATGAGTCAGATCAAGGTTTTACGTGCCGAAGGCTACCCGCGCATGCCCTGGAAGAACGGCGGCGGCAGCACCGAGGAAATCACCCGCGACGCCGGCGCCGGCCTCGACGGCTTCGGCTGGCGCCTGTCGATCGCCGACATCGCCGAGTCGGGCGGATTCTCCACCTTCGCCGGCTACCAGCGGGTGATCACCGTGCTGCAGGGCGACGGCATGACCCTGTGCGTCGACGGTGACGACACCCGCCCGCTGCGGCCCCTCGATCCGTTCGCCTTCAGCGGCGAGAGCCAGGTGTCCTGCACCCTGCTCGGCGGGGCGATCCGCGACTTCAACCTGATCTATGCGCCGCAGCGCTACAGCGCACGCCTGCAATGGCTGGACGGCGAGCAACGCTTCTTCAGCTCGGCGGGCACGGTGCTGGTGTTCAGCGTCAGCGAGCTTTTGCAGGTGCAGGTCGATGGCCGCACCGAGCAACTGGGTCGGCACGATTGCCTGCAGCTGGACGGTAACGCCGGGCTGGCGGAAGTCAGCGTCAATGCCGCATGCTGCGTGATTGAACTGACCGCACGTTGATCCTTTAACAACGGTGGCGAGAGAGCTTGCTCCCGCTGGTCCGCGAAGCGTTTCCCGAATCGGTCGGGAACCCTTCGGCCTCCAGCGGGAGCCGGCTCCCTCGCCATTTTTGTTTCGGTGTTCCTGTTTCCTGCGGCGCACCCATTTGTTACCGAACGCCCCAGCGTGGCGCAATGCCCCGCTCACGTAACAGCCTCCGACCTGCACGCAAACCCCACTCCCGAAAAATTTCATTCACGCCGCAGCCCTTGATCCAGGCGCTCTCCAGCTCTGCGCGAAGGTTTTCTTGAACGTCCCTTCAACAAGTTGGCCGCTTGATTGCATATGCTTGTATGTACAAGTAAAGACGTATGCGTATGAGTTGAAGGAAACTCTCCGCAGCGTCCACTGATTCGCTTGTCGTGCAGTGAAGCGCACAGGCCCGCTTGCCCACCGCCAGGGTTGGTTTGAATTGAATGCTGAGGAGTGTTTTTCGTGACTGACAAAAAGCCTACCAAGTTCCGCGACGTCGAAATCCGCGCCCCCCGCGGCAACCAGCTGACCGCCAAGAGCTGGCTGACCGAAGCGCCGCTGCGCATGCTGATGAACAACCTCGACCCG
>NZ_NEHZ01000054.1:0-597 GCF_002112565.1 Pseudomonas sp. R25(2017) | reverse complement strand
CCTCTTCCGCGAAGTCCCCTTGCCCGTCCGCTTCAACCGCCAGCGCCGCGAAGTCTGCGTGCCCCGCGACAACGGCGAATACTGGATCGTCCCCTGGGAAACCGTGACCGCTGCCGCCACCCAGCATTCATCGGTCAGTCAGGGCGGCAGGGTCACGATGGGCCTGCTGGTCATCGGCTTCGAAAACCCCGACCCGACCGCCGGCGAGGACAACAGGCATTTTTCGCTGGGCTTCCCTTGCGGCGGCGGCACCACGGCGATGGCGTTGTGGGAATGCATGCGCAGTTACATGGAGGTTGGGCCTGATTCCGTGCCGGAAAGTCGGGTCGGCATAGCGCCTTACGAAGAAACGCAAGTCGGGTTGCTCATCACCGATTTGCGCAAAGGGGAAATACTGGGCGTTCTGTGGAGCATTTTCTGCATTACGATTCTGGGCACCTACCTGGCGGAAAAGCTGCAGGATTGGAAGCTTTCCTATCCACCGGAACTGCCCCACCCCGACATCCTCGAATGGTCAAAACCCCTGCCCCCCGAGCAATGGGCCCAACGCTCCCCGGCGCTTGCAGCCGCCATCGTCCAGCGCGAAGCGGAATTGGC